>JAYUYE010001002.1:0-2898 GCA_043752985.1 Myxococcales bacterium | reverse complement strand
GCGAACTGCTGGGCCACCGACTGCAGCTCGTGCTCGATCCAACGCCGCACCAGCTCGTTCCCCGGTGCAAGTGCTCGAGCCTCCCGAACTTCGCGACGAGAAGCAGCCTCCGCCAAAGCCCGACTTCCAGCGTTCGCCGCGAATCCATCCTCGTCGAGGAAGAACTTGCATTGCACGCATCGCACGTCTCGCGAGATCCAAGCGATATCGCACGCGTAGCATCTCCGACCGAACAAGAACTTCGCCTGAGAGGAGCGCTGGTATCGTGGTCGTCATGGTGGACGACCGCGGCACACACACCGAGCTAGCGACGATCGACGGGCGGGCCACGGCCTCCGACGGTGCGACGAGCTCCGGGGAACGCGAGATCAAGAAGACCTCGGGCGACCGCTACCGCGTGGTCAACCGGCTCGGCAAGGGCGGCATGGGCGAGGTCATGCAGGTCCGCGACGAGATCGTCGGACGCGAGGTCGCGCTCAAGCGGATCCGCCGGATCGAGCCGAGCGATCGCGTGGTGCAGCGGTTTTTGCGCGAGGCCTCGATCCAGGGTCGGCTCGAGCACCCGTCGATCGTTCCGCTCTACGACATCGGCCGCGATCCGGCGGGCCTGCCGTTCTTCACGATGAAGAAGCTCACCGGCACGACGCTGTCGAAGATCCTGGCGAGCGAGAGGCCGGAGCTCTCGGTCCAGCGCCTGCTCCGTGCGTTCGCCGAGGTCTGCCTGGCCGTCGAGTTCGCGCACGTCCGCGGGATCATCCACCGCGATCTCAAGCCCGATAACATCGTGCTCGGCGATTTCGGCGAGGTGTACGTGCTCGACTGGGGTGTCGCCAAGGTCATGGGGGAATCCGATGCCGAATTCTCGGACGTCAGTAGTGGCTCGTCGGACGACAACGAGCACGCGACCGTCCCGGGAACGGCCGTCGGCACGCCGGGCTTCATGCCGCCCGAGCAGGTGCGCGGCGATGTCGACGTCGACGCGCGGGCCGACGTCTATGCGCTCGGCTGTCTGCTGTTCCAGATCCTGACGCGCTCGATGCTGCACCCTGCGGGCAAGGCGGGCCTGGCGAGTGCCGAGGTCGGCATCGACGCGCGCCCGTCCCTGCGCGCACCGAACCTCGCAATTGCGCCGGAGCTCGACGAGCTCTGCGTGGAGGCGACGCGCGTCGATCGGGCCAAGCGGATCCAGACCGCGCGCGAGCTCGGCGATCGTGTGCAGAGCTTCCTCGACGGAGACCGCGACGTCGCGATGCGAACCAAGCTCGCGACCGAGCACCTCGCGAAGGCGCAGGTCGCGTTCGCGGCGGGCGACGACCACCGCGCGGTCGCGATGCGCGAGGCATCGAGTGCGATCGCGCTCGATCCGAAGCTGACGGCCGCCGCGGAGCTGCTCGGCCGCCTGATGCTCGAGCCGCCGCGCACGATGCCGCGCGAGGTCGAGGAGACGATCCTCGAGGACGATGTCGCGATGATGCAGGGCAACGCGCGCGTCGGCATCTACGCGTACGTCGGCTTCCTCGCGTTCCTGCCGTTCGCGTGGTGGCTCGCGCCCGCGGGCTCGCCGTACATCCTCGTGCTGTCCTCGCTGATCTTCCTCAACATGGGAGTGTGCTGGTGGGGCTCGCGCCGGAACCCGCTCGGCAAGGAGGGTGTGATCTCGCTGACCAACGCGCTGCTGCTGGTCGCAATGTCGCGGATGTACTCACCGTTTCTGATCGCGCCCGGCCTCGCGGCGATGTCGGCGATGGCGATCATGTTCACGCCGACGCGGTCGAAGCTGACGTCGCTCGTCGGCATGGTGGCGCTGCCGTGGCTCGCGGTGATCGGACCGTGGCTGCTCGAGCGCATCGACGTGGTGTCGAAGACGACGACGGTCGATGCCAGCGGACTCCACCTCAACGCCGTCGCGCTCGCGGGCGGCGAGGCGAGCACGCTGACGGTCGCGGCGCTGTATGTGCTCGCGCTGATCGCGGCGGCCGCCGGCATGGCGAGCCGCATGCGCGATCGCGAGCGCGCGGCGAAGCGCCACCTGCACCTGCAAGCGTGGCAGCTGCGCCAGCTCGTGCCGCGCTAATTGCGGGCGAGCAGCGCGCGGGCGGCGTTCACGCGAGGCAGGACGTGGGCCGTGGCCCAGGCGCGAACGGGCGCGTAGACGACCGGGCGCCGGCGCGGCAGGCGCGTGAGCAGCGCGAGGACGACGGTCGTCAGCAGTGCCTGTTGACCGGCCGGCACCACCGGGTTCGTGTTCGACACGGGTGCGGGCGCGAGGGCGGCGCGGACCGCGCGGAGCAGTGACGGCGCCGTTGTACGCAGCTTGTCGGGAGCTGGCAGAGCGCGGTTCGCATCACGCATCGCGAGCTCGGCCTGGGCCTGCGCGAGCTGGACCGGGGTCGCCCGGCCGACGGCGCGCGCGAGCTGCTCGGCGGCGGCGATGACGTCCTCGGTCGGATCGTGCGGCGCTCCAGCCCGGACGCCACAGCGCGGGCACGCCGCCTGGGTCGCGACGTTGTAGGCGCACTGGCAGGTCGGGCAGTGGAGATAGCTCATCGTCCAACAACCCTCGCGGAGCGGCCGAGGAGGGGCAACTTTTGTTGCCGTCGCCGACGGGTTGCGAGGCGTCTATCGCTGGTGACGGCGATCCCGGCAGTCTCCCGGTGGCGTCATGGGGCTGGGCCTGGAGCGGGGCTTGCTCGGACGATCGGCGTGCGCCTGCGCAACCTCCTCGCTCTTGCCCTCGGCTTTCGACTCCTGGTCGGCTGTCATCGCGCGGTCGAACCGCGACCGCCGATCGCAAGGGCCTGCACCGCGAACTCGCTGGTGGTTCTCGAGGGCACGCTCGATGATCGGCCGCGGATCGAGCGGATCGCGAAGATCGCAGCGCTGATCACGCACCTCGGC
>JAYUYE010001001.1:0-2903 GCA_043752985.1 Myxococcales bacterium | reverse complement strand
GCTCGCGACCAAGTCGGCGCACACGCGTGCGTCGATGCTGACGTTCATGCACCAGACGATGCCGACGCTCGACAAGATCGCTCCGACCGGAGACCACGCGCGTGATCGCACGGCGCCGTTCTTCGATTACCACCGCCACTACCTGCAGCTGCTGATCGCCCTTTATCCGGGTGACGCGCTTGCCGGCCGTGCGAAGCAGATGATCGCTAGCTCGAACGTCCCGGTGATGGGCCAGCCGTTCATGTACGTCTATGACTTTCTCTACGAAAGCTCGGTCGCGGCCAGCTCACTCGCGGGCCTCAACACCACGCTGCACGTCCCGGGCATCGGCCAGCTGTACACGCGCTCGGGATGGGACAACCACGCGACGTGGGTCAACCTGACCGCGGGGCCGTACACGGAGTCGCACGCGCACCAGGACCAGGGCTCGCTGATGATCTACAAGGACGGCTGGCTCGCGTACGACGCGAACATCGACTCCAAGAGCGGGCTGATGCAGGAGACCACGGCGCACGGCCTCGTCCGCATCAACACCGGCTCGACCCCGATCCGGCAGGTCGGGTCGACGACCTCGCGCGTCCACGCGCTCGCGACCGGTCCAGGCTGGACGTACGCCGCGACCGACCTGTTGCCCGCCTACAACGGTCACGCCTCGATCCAGAAGGTACAGCGCGAGATGGTCTACCTCGCGCCCGACGTAGTCGTCGTCTACGACCGCGTGCAGAGCACGACCGCAACCACGCAGACCTGGCAGCTGGCATCACCGACCCAGCCCGCGATCAGCGGCAACACCGCGACGATCACCAACGCCGGTCATCAGCTCAAGGTCACCCGGCTCGCGCCGAGCACCGGAACGTTATCGACCTACAGCTTCGCGTCGACCACCGACTTCACGGGCGGCTGGCGGCTCGACGAGTCCGCGTCCGGTGGCGACCAGCGCTACCTGCACGTTCTCGCGATCGACAATGCCGCGACGACGATCGCGACCGCCGGCAGCGCGACGACTCCGGGCACGACGATCATGCTGGCGAACGGCAAGACCGCGACGATCACGTTTAACCGCGACACGTTTGGCGGCACGCTGACGATCGACGGCGTCACCACGCAGCTCAGCGCTGGCGTCGCGGCACTCGCAGAATAGCGGCGCGTCTGTTATCACGAGAGGTGCGCTTCCTCATCGTGCTGGTGGTCGGACTCGGGTGTGGGGGCACCAACGAGTCCGGCCACCTGCCAGAGCGAGGAACGGAGCGCGGGCGGTGCCAATTCGATGGCGCGTGCGGTGAGGGCCTGGCGTGCATGTCCGATCGCTGCGTGCGACCGCCCCCCGCGGTGGTCGCGCCGATGAGGAAGCCCTCAACCGGGACGCCGCCCGCGACCACGCCGCTGCCCGGCATCTGCGGCACCTACGTCCGCACGCTCGAGCGGTTCGCGCGCTGCTCGAAGCTCCCACCGGACTCTGCGAACGCGCTGCGGCAATCGATCGTGCAGCTCCGCGCGATGTACGCGCAGTACGGCACGAACGACAGCGCGATGACGAGCTGTCAGATGGCGAACGACGCCACCACGAAGGCGATGATCCAGGTCGGCTGCTAGCGCCGCGCGAGCTCGGCGAGCTTGCTGCGCGTGTCCGCGACGTCAGCCTCGCGCGCTGCCACGCCAGGCTCTCGACGAGCAACCTCCTCCGCGATCGCAAGCGCCGCCTCGTACTCGGAGCGTGCTTCGGTCCATGCATGTGCGGCAGCGTGCGCCTTGCCCAGGGTCAAGTGGAACTCCCAGACGTCTCGCTGCAGGAGGCTACTGCTCGGATCCGCCGCGGCGAGCGTTTGGGCCAGGTCACGCCCCGTGCGTAGCTCCGCGACGCCGCCGGCGATATCCCCGCGATCGATCAGCAGCGAGCCAAGCTTGCCGTGGCTGACCGCGAGGTCGCGCCGCACCGCCGAGTTCGTGGGATCCTCGAACGAGAGGCGCGCGATCACCTCCCGGTTACGACGGAACAGTGTCAGTCCGCGGTCCGGCTGGTCCGCACTCGTGACCGTACCCAGCATATCGAGTGTGATCGCATAGTCGCGCTGCCACTTTCGATTCGCGGGATCGCGCGCCACGAGCTTCTCGATGCGAGCGAGCGCCTGCTCGAGCCAGCGCGCGGAATCCGCGAGATTTTTGAGCAGGAACAGCGTTGTCCCGGTATTGAGCTCACTCACGAACAGGTCGCGCTGCCACAGCGTGTTCTCCGGGTCCGATGCTGCGACGGCGTCCTGGAGAGCGTATCCGGCGGCGAACTCGGCGAGCGCGTCGGACAATGATCCGCGTTCGCGCAACACGGTTCCGATCACGTTGTGACTGACCGAGACATCTCTGCGCGCCTGCGGCGTCGGCTCTGCCGTCGCGATGTGCTGTGCGATCAGCAGCGCCGTGCGACTCTCGGCGAGAGCAGCCGCGCTATCGCCAGTGTCGACGAGAATCTCACCAAGCTCGTCGTAGGCAAGCTTGAGGTCGCGCCAGTAGCCGAGGTTGGCAGGGTCCGAGACCACGAGGGCCGCGGTCTCGATCTGCGCGGCGCGGTACGCCGTCAGCGCTCCGATGGTGTCATGTTGCGCGACGAGGACCTCGCCGAGATTTCGTCGAGCCGCAGCGAGATTGCGACGGTCGTGGGCCGACAGCGTTCGCTTGGCCTCGTAGTGCGCGATCGCGCGCCGCGCTGGCACCTCGAGCAGCTCGAGCTTGCCGACGGGCTCGAGCTTGTCGCGGAGATCGCCGAGCATGAAGATCATGAGCTTTTCCGCGTCGGCGCCATTTGCGACTGCGACCTGCCGCTCCGTATCGGCGCGCTGCTCTTCGTGCACGATGCGGCGCACGCTGAGGACCGCGCTCGCGCCGAGTACGACGACCGCGAGCAACGCGAT
>JAYUYE010001000.1:0-2904 GCA_043752985.1 Myxococcales bacterium | reverse complement strand
CATGGGAGGCCGCGGCGCAGACGCCATCACCTCGGGCGCGGGCGCGGCGGGCGTGGAGACAGAGGTCGCGACCTCTTCTTCCTCGCCGGCGCCAATCGCGAGCTCGATGCGGGTCTCGCCGACGACGATCGTGTCGCCGGTCTGCAGCTTCGCCTTGTTGACCTTCTGACCGTTGACGAAAGTACCCTTCGTCGATCCGAGGTCGATGATGCTGACGTCACCGGGTCCGTTGACCTCGATGATCGCGTGCATCCGGCTCACCGTCTCGTCGTCGAGTTTGAGGTGCGCCGACGGGACCTTGCCGAGCTTGATCACACTCAAGCTGAGCCGCTCTTCGCGGAGCAGCGTGTCGCCTTTGAAGATGCGGAACGTGAGGGGTACTTTTGCGCCGGCCATGTGGGTCACTTCTCCGTGGAGGGAGCGTTCGAACGATTGACCGGCCGGGAAAGTAGCTCAATGCACGCGCGCTCGATGCGCGCGTCTTGACTACAAATCCTCGGCCGACTTGATGATCTCGGGGATGAAGTCCTTGCGGATCCGAATCAGCGACGAGTGCTTCGCGAAGTCGCGCGCGTTGAGGTCCGTACCCTCGGGCTTGACGAGCTCACCCTCGATCGTGTCGCCCGAGAAGTCGTAGACCTTCACCTTGCCTGCTGCATCGCCGCCCTTTTTGGGCTGAGCGAAGGACGTGCCGGCGAGGATGAGAACGAGTGCGAGTGAGCCAAGGATGGTGCGCATACGGGTCGACCTCTTCAGGTTTGCCCGGGGCTGCAGATCCGTGACCACGGAGCTACAGACAACCAAGCTGGATTCGGGTTCCAAGATTCTTACAAAAAGTTCGGCCGAGAACGATAACGATCCAGACACACGATCCCGGGCCGGGGTTGCGGTCCCCCTGGCCAGGAATTACAGCTAGTTACTTCTTGGCCGGGGGAGCCGCTGGAGCGCCAGGAGCCGGGGCCGGGGCCTGGGTCGGCTCCTTGGGCATGTTCGCCTGGGACTTGATGAAGCTTTCGATCTGCTTCGTGGTCTTGTCGATCAGCGTGACCTGCTCCTTTGCCTCGGCCTTGTCCGCCTCGTCCCCGGTCTTGTCCTGGAACTGGCGGAAGTAGTCCTTGGCGGTGTTGTAGGTGCCAACGGACGCCTTGAGGTCGTCCTGCTTGCTGGCGCGGAAGTCCTTGTAGAGGACGCCGAGGTTATAGAAAGCCTCGCCACGGCGGGGGTCGAGGTCCTTGGCCTTTTTGTACTGGGCCTCGGCACCATCGAGATCCTTGAGGCCGCGGAGCGCCGCGCCCATGCCGATCATCGCGTCGTAGTTCTTCGGCTGGATCTCGAGGACCTTGGAGAACTGCTCCTTTGCCACCTCGTAGTTGCGGAAGCCGAGGGTCAAAAGACCCACGTTCTGCCGCGCCTCGGCGAACTTGGGGTCGAGCTCGACGGCTGCCTGGAAGTTCTGAAGCGCGAGCGAGAGGGCACCGCGGTTCATGTAGAGCAGGCCGTACGCGTTCTGGAGCGGCGCGTACTTCTCGTTGCGCTTCTTGCCCTCGTCGAGCAAGAGCTTCGCGAGATCGAGGCGGTTCTTGTTCTTCTTGAACCCCTCCATGTAGATCAGGCCGTAGACCGTGTAGGCCGCGACGCTGTCGGAGTCGACACCGAGCACGTTGGACAGGTTGAAGCGGGC
Source organism: Myxococcales bacterium (assembly GCA_043752985.1). Taxonomy (GTDB): domain Bacteria; phylum Myxococcota_A; class Polyangia; order Haliangiales; family Haliangiaceae; genus JABFXX01. The sequence continues at coordinate 1,223 of JAYUYE010001000.1, read as the reverse complement.
GTCTTCCTCGAGCGCCTTCCACTTCGAGTCCTTGTCGCCGACCTTGCGCATCTGATCGAGCTCGAGCGTCGCGAGGTTGATACGCGCCGCGACGAGCTTGCCGTTCGCCTTGACCGCGCTCTCCCAGTACGTCTTCGCACCGTCGACCTTGCCGGCGCGATAGTAGATTTCGCCGAGGTTCGACAGGGCCATCGCGATCTTCGTGGGGTCGCCCTTCATGCGCGACGCCGTCTGGTACGCCGCCTCGGCGTCCTTGACGAGATTGCAGCGGTGGTACGAGAGCCCCACCATGAACTGCGCCTCGACGAGCTCGGTGTGCGAGCGAGCGACGGACTGGAACTTGTCAGCCGCGCCGCGGCACGCCGACTCGTTCCACGAGCCCTTGTCGTTCTGCGCGAAGTACGCCATCGCGGACTCGTAGTCCTTGCGAGCGTCGGTCGAGATCTCGCGCTTCTCGACGGGGGCCCCGCCCGCGCCGCCGGCACCGCCCCCGCCGCCGAGGTTCGGCGGAGGAGGGGGAACGCCGCCGCCCTTGGCGAGGCCGGACGACTTGGAAGAACCGCCGCACGCGAACAGGCTGGCAGCGAGGAGTGCTGCGCCGATGATGTGATTGGTACGCATGGTCATGAATCCTTTCAATCCAGCTTCGCGACAGGGGGCTCGACCGCGATGACCGGCGCGACCAGCGTCGGGTCGGCGCGGAGCTCTGCAGCGGTCGGGTAGTCTTCCGGCTTGATCTGTCCGAGCTCGCGCTCGCACATCTTCGACCAGTCGCTGAACCAGCCGAGCTCGGTCGACTTCGCGAGACACACGCCGTAGGCGTTGAGCGACGCTGCCTCGAGGGGCTCGGCGACGGTCGTCATGGCGTCACAGAACGCCTCGACCTTCTCGTCGGCAAACTCACCGGTGCGCACGTCGTTCGGAATCTGCGCGGTGAACAGTGCGTCAGAGAAGTTCTGCGAGATCTGGCCGAGGCGAGCGGCCGCGGTGATCGAGTTCGCGGCGTCCTTGATGCCGAGCACGCCCTCGTACTTCTTGGTGGCGCTGCCGCCGATCTTCTTCTTGTCCTCGACCCAGTCGTTGAACCGCTTGAGGCTCTTCTCCTTGATCGCCTTCTTCTTCGGGTCCGGATCGAAGTTGAGGTTCTGCGGGAAGCCGAGCGCGAGGTAGCCCTCGAAGTCCTTGTCGGCATCCGCGACCTTCGCGAGGCCGTAGTAGTAGCG
>JAYUYE010000999.1:0-7262 GCA_043752985.1 Myxococcales bacterium | reverse complement strand
TTGCTTGCGCGCGACCTGGGCGAGCTGCCACCGCCGCGCGGCTGCATCCGCGAGCTGCCGCGCACCGGACGCCGCGCTTCCCGAGATCACGATCACGGCGTCCGTGCTGCCAAGATCGTTGGTCACCGCCTCGACGAGCGTCGCGGCGCCGGACCACCGCGCGGGTGCGGGTGGCGCGCCGACCTTGGGCCGTGCGCGACGCGCGGAGCCCGGCGCGATTGCCGGGGCCAGCTGATCGAGCTCGTCGAGCACCGCGAGTGCCGAGGCCGGGCGATCCGCGACATCGCGCGCGAGCAACCGGCGGATCAGGTCCGCGAGTGGGGCCGGGACGCCGGGGAGGGGGCGTGCCGGCCCGCCGGCGAGGATCCGTTGCGCGAGCTCGCCGAGCGTGGCGCCTTCAAATGGCGGGCGGCCGCTGACGATGCGGACGACCGACGCGCCGAGACCATAGAGGTCGCTGCGCGGCTCGACGTGCCCGGCGAGTGCCTCCGGTGCCATGTACGCGGGCGTACCGCGCGCGCCGCTACCGGACGCGAGGCCGAGATCGACGAGCACCGCGCGGTCGGTTGCGAGCAGGATGTTCTGGGGTGCGACGTCACCGTGGACCAGACCACCCGCATGGATCGTGGCGAGTGCGCCCGCGAGATCCGCGAGCAGCGACCACAGCGCGGCTGCATCGGTGCACAACTGCGCGTCGCTGCGCGGCCCTTCGATCCACTCGGCGACGAAGAACGGCGCGCCCGCAGCGATGTCCTCGAACGCCTCGCGCGTGCGACCGACCTCGTAGACCTCCGGCAACGAGCGATGTCGGAGCCGGGCGAGCTGCTCGAACTCGTCGAGCAGCATGGCCTCGTGCCCACCGCGAGGAACGATCTTGAGTGCGCGCAGCGCACCCGATGCGACCTCGGTGACCCGGAGTACGCGGCCAAACGAGCCCCGACCGACGGTCGCGTCGACCCGGTAGCGGTCGAGGATGCGTGGAGAGGGGACCGAAGGCACAGCCACGCCCCATGTCATCTCCGTTGGCACCACCTGTCAACATGATTGACAGTGGTGGATGGATACGACGAAGATTGTGGCAACATCGTTGCGCGGCGGGTGTCCGTGCGGTCGTGCTCATGACCCGCAACCAGAACCTCGCTACTGTCGGGAGCCTGATCGCGGCCGCGCCCGTGATGCAGCTCCAGCTCCGGTCCGCGCCCGAGCGCGCAACGCCGACTGGACCTCGCCGGTCGCCACACCGACCGTTCGCTCATCGTCGACTTCACGATCGAAGGCGAGCCCAGAGTCGGCGGTGTGGTCGATGAGAGCGCGGAGTGCAGGGCGCTGACGGGTCTCTCGGGGAGCGCATTCCACTCCCGTGGTGCGACCATGTTATCGTTCGCGCGTGGCCGACGACGAACGGACCCGCCGTCGTCTCGGTGACGAGACGAAGGCGCGCATCGCGGACCTGTCGTCCGGTTGGGCAGTCGACCCGGACGCGCGGATCGGCGATCCAGCGAGCGGCGCGAAGGCACCGCCAGTGCGCGGCGACGAGACGCAGGAGCGGATCAACGATCTTGCGTCGGGGTGGTCGGTCGATCCGGAAGTCTCTGCGGTCCCGCTCGCACCGCCGCTCGGACGCAGAACGCCGAGCCCCGAAGATGCAATCAAGGCGGTGACACCGCCGGCGACCCGGATCCCGGTGCCCGCGATCACATCGCCGTCGGGTCGGATCACGTCGCCGACGGCGCAGCCGCAATCGGGCCGCACGAAGTCGCCGACGATGCAGCCTGCGATCGTCACGCCACCCGGGGCGCGCACGAGGTCGCCGACGCTACAGCCGGCGATCGGTACTCCGCCCGCGGCACGCGCGGTCTTGCCGATGAATCCGCCGATTCCGGACGCGCCGAGCCCGCGCAAGAAGCAGAAGACGCTGCCGCCGCCACCACCGGGGTCCGAGGCACGGCGCCAGCTCGAGACCGCGATCCTCGACGCGAAGGATGCGACGCCGCTGCCGGTGAATCCGGCGCGCGCGACCAAGCCGACAGCGTCACCACCGGCGCCACCGCGTGGGGCCAAGCCGACGTCGCCGCCTCCATTGCCGCCTCCGTTGCCGCCGGGCTCGCGGAGCAAGCCGTTGACGATGCCGCCTCCGCCACCGGCGACGCTCACGACCAACGCGGTGGCCGGCACGATCGGCGGCGAGACCGGCTTGATCGTCCTCGGCGATGCGGTCGGCGCGGAGACCGGCGTTGCGATCGAACCTGCGGGCCCGGGCCGCGACGACGAGACCGATGCTGATTCCAAGCTCACGGTTCCGGTCGGCGAGTTCGACGACAGCTCGACGTTCCTCGATAAAGACAAGCTCCAGATCGCGCACGCGCAATCCACGATCAAGCGGGACGCCGCGAGCGCACTGCTAGGAATCGCCGAGCCGCACCTGACCCAGGTCAAGGCGCCGCCCGTCGAGACGCTTCTCACCGAGACCGCCGAGGCATTGCGCGCCGACGTCACGAGCGTCGATCCCTTGACGTCACGGTTCGAGCGCGGCGATCCGACCAACCTCGGCGACACCAACACCGCCGCTGCAAACGCGACCTCGCGCGTGCATACCAAGGCGGGACGCTTGCGGACGGTTGCGGCGCTGCGCCGGCAACGCGGCATCTTCGGCGACGTTCGCTACGTCTCGACCGCGCTGTTCGGTGTTCGTCGTGCGCGGCGCGAGCTCGAGGACCTCGAGGCGAAGCAGGCCGCGCGCCAGCTCGAGCGGCGCAAGCACATGGTGATCCTTGGTCGTACTGCCGTGGTCAGCGACGACTTCGATCATCCAGCCCTCGGTCCTGCGCGCGACCAGCTCGGTGGCATCGAGGACGAGCGTGCGCGTCACCGCGGGCAGGTCGTCGCGGCCGACCAGGAGCTCGAGCGCGTCACCCGCGATCGCCAGTCGCATGCAATGCAGTTCTCGACGGACCTCGCGTCGATCAACGGCGAGCTCGCCGAGCTGACCAAGCGCCTCGATCCGCTGCTCAAGGAACAGATCCAGGTCACCAAGCGCGGTGCCGAGCTGCGTGATCAGCTGCGCCGGATCGACGCGAAGATCCAGGAGACCACGGCGAGCCTGGTCTCCGTGAAGGGGCCGAAGCAAGACCCTGCCGCGATCCAGGCCGAGCTCGCCACGCTCAAGGCCGATCGCGTCGCCGTCCAGCGCGACGAGCCGAAGATCGCTGCCGAGCTCGACGCGCTCAACCCGCGGATCGCCGCGCTCGAAGCCAAGCGCTCCGAGTCACAGAAGCGTCATGCCGACATCTCGAAGGCCGAGGAAGACGACAAGCGGCGGACCGAGGAGCTGCTCACCGCGATCGGTGCGAAGCGCAAGGTGATGGACCGTGCCGCCGGCGATGCCGAGACCGTGCGCGACAAGATCCTGTTCGAGCTCGGAGAGCGGCTCTACGTCGATCGCCCGGACGACCTGGGTCCTCAGCTCGCGCCGGTCGATGCGATCGATCTCGAGCTCGGCACGCACGATCGCCGGCTGATGGAGCTGCGCGAGATCCTGTCGTCGATCGACAAGGCGAAGCTCGCGCGCGGCATCCTCTACATCGTGCTGGTGCTCGGCGTCATCGGCGGGATGACCGGCTGGCTGCTCTACATGCTCGCGTGAGCTCAGCTGACCATGGCGTGCAGGTGGTCGATCGCCGCGAGTGCGAGGATCACGCGGACCGCCCCGAGCGCGAATCCCAGGCCTCCGAGCGTGATCGCCGCGGCCGCCGCGAGCCGGGCGAACCCCGGAGCCCCGCGCTGCGCATAGCCGACCCAGCCGGTCCCGATCGCCGCGATCCCGAGTCCAAGGGCCAGAAACAGGCCTGGCGAGGGCAGGGCCGCCGCGGAAACCGCCCCGAGGGCGAAGGCGAGTGCGAGCCGCTGCATGACAAGGACGCTACGCACCCCCAGACGCCGAGGCCAGTTTCGGTCGTTTTCGTGCTAAAGCGCACCCGCCATGACCGACGAGATCCGAGCCGGCTACTGCGCGATCGTCGGCTTGCCGAACGTCGGTAAATCGACGTTGCTCAACCGGATCCTCGGCCGGCACATCGCCGCCGTGTCGGCGAAGCCGCAGACGACCCGGGATCGGATCCTCGGCGTTCACCCGGTCGAGCTGCCGAACGAGACGCCGTCGCGCGCCCAGATCGCGTACCTCGACACCCCCGGTGTGCAGGACGGCCAGGGCCCGCTTCGTCGCTACATGCGGGACGCGGCGTTCGGCGCCGCCAACGAGGCGAACGTCGTCCTCCTGATCCTCGACGCCAACGACTACCGCGGCCGCACGCCCGATCGGTTCAGCGAGCCGGATGCCGTCGCGCTCGGCCACGTGATCAAGGCGCACCCGCTCGTGATCGGCCTCAACAAGGTCGACAAGATCGCGAAGACCGACCTGCTCCCCGTGATCGAGCGCTGGGGCATGAACGCGCCGGGCGTCGATGTCGTCCCGCTGTCTGCCGAGACCGGTGAGAATGTCGACGCGCTCGAGCGCGCGGTGGCACGGCTTCTCCCGATCGGCCCTGCACTGTTCCCCGACGCGATGGTCACCGACCGGTCGCCGCAGTTCATCGCGCAGGAGATCATCCGCGAGCAGCTCTACCACCAGCTCGGCAAGGAGCTGCCGTACGCGTGCGCGGTGCAGGTCGAGACCTGGACCGAGAAGTCGAAGACCGAGCTGTCGATCGGAGCGGTGATCGTCGTCGAGCGCGACTCGCAGAAGGCGATCGTCGTTGGCAAGGGCGGCTCGCGCATCCGCGAGCTCGGCATCGCTGCGCGCCAGGCCGTGGGCCTCGCGCTCGGCAAGACCGTCCATCTGTCGCTGTTCGTGAAGGTTCTCGCCGAGTGGAGCCGCGGAGAGCGCGAGCTGATCCGTCTCGGTTACGGCGGTGAAGGCGAAGGCCAGATCTAGATGTCCACGCAGACCAAAATTCCATTGCTCGCCATCGTCGGCCGGCCGAACGTCGGCAAGTCGACCTTGTTCAACCGCCTCGTTGGAGGTCGCCCCGCGCTCGTCCATGACACGCCGGGCCTGACGCGCGATCGCCGCTATGGCGAGACGGACTACTTCGGTATCTCGGTCAAGCTGATCGACACCGGCGGTCTCGACCCCGAGGCGGCGCGCGAGGTGATCGGCGCCGGCATCCACCGCCAGGCTATGCGCGCGATCGGCGAGGCAGATGCACTGCTGCTGGTCGTCGATGGTCGTGCGGGTCTGTCAGCGGTCGATCACGAGCTGGCGCAGCAGCTCCGCGCAACGGGCAAGCCGCTGTTCCTCGCGGTCAACAAGATCGATCACGTGGTTCGCGAGGACCTCGTCCACGACTTCCACGCGCTCGGTCTCGGCAACCCGTTCTCGGTGTCTGCTGCGCACGGCCGCGGCATCGACGCCCTGCTCGAGGCGATCGTCGAGGCGACCGTGCCCAAGCCCGAGGGCGAAGGTCTCGACGCCACGGACGACGAGGATGATGAGGACGACGATCGCCGCAAGGGCGACGACCTCTTCGACGTGCTCGACGATGACGAGGCCGAGCGTGAAGAAGCGCTCGAGGCGGCCAAGCCGCTGCGTGTCGCTTTCGTGGGGCGCCCGAACGCCGGCAAGTCATCGCTGACGAACCGGATGCTCGGCGAGGAGCGCTCGCTCGTTCACGACGTCGCCGGCACGACCACGGACCCGGTCGATACCCCGTTCTCGATCGGCGGCCGCGACTACATGCTGATCGACACCGCAGGGATTCGCCGCAAGGCGAAGATCGAGGCCGAGATCGAGAAGATCGCGGTGTCGATGGCGATCGGTCAGGTCGATCGCGCCGATGTCGTCGTGCTCGTGATCGATGCCGAGCTCGGCCCGGCCGAGCAGGACGCTCGGATCGCCGGCATGGTCGAGGACGCCGGCCGCGGCCTCGTGATCGCGCTCAACAAGTCGGATCGGATCTCCGGCGACGCCGCGAAGGCCAAGCTCAAGGAGCTGACGACCGACACCTTCCACTTCCTGACCTGGGCACCCACCGTGCTGTTGTCCGCGCAGCGTGGCGACGGCGTCGACCGCCTCCTCGACGTGGTCGACCAGGTCGCGAAGGAGCACCGCAAGCGGATCCCGACCGCGCAGCTCAACCGGTTCTTCACCGAGGTGCTCGAGGAGATGCCGCCACCGCTCCACCGCGGCCACGCCGTCAAGATCAACTACCTGACCCAGCCGCGCGCACGCCCGCCGACGTTCGTGCTGTGGTGCAACACGCCCGATGGGCTGTCACCATCGTACAAGCGGTTCATCCAGAACCGGCTGCGCGACACCTACGGGTTCCGCGGCACGCCCCTACGCATCGCGGTCAAGGAGAAGAAGGATCGCCACAAGTACGGTGAGCGGAACGACGGCCGCTAGGTCCGATCAGGTCCGCTTGGCGAGCCGGCCCGCTGGCGGCAGGTCGGCCTGCGGTCGCTGCTCGCCGCGATCACACCCTCGTTCTCGAGCAGCACGACCGAGCCGTCGATCACGTCCTTGAGGAACGCGAGGTAGTTGAGCTCGAGCCCCGACTCCGAGGAATCACGCGTCACCACCATATTAGAAGTACCCCCACCTCGTGGTCCCACGAACTCCGAGCGTGAACACCGTGACGTCGCCGCCGAAGCTCGCGAGCCGCGCCTCGAAACCATACGAGCGGGCGCGGCTTGCGAGAATGTCGAGACCGCCGCCGACCGCGAGCACGAAGTCGATGCCACCATCGATCGGTCCGCCGGTGGTCGCGACGGCGCCGATGCCCCCGAATGCATAAGGCACGTACTTGAGGACGTCGAACCGGAACACCACTCCCGCATCGCCGAGCGCCGCGTAGGACGTGTTCGACTGATCCTTGCCGGCGCCGCCGTAGAAGATGCCGCCGGCGAGCTCGGCGCGCAGACCGAGGTCACTGCCGACCATGTGCTCGTAGGCCACCGATAGCGCGCCGCCGACGTCGGGTGAGATGGAGGGCGGGGCCATGTTGCCGACCGCCTTGCCGGGGACGCTGAACGTCGCCCAGCCAACGCCTACCGAGAGCGCTCGTTCGCTGTCCGCGGAAGCATTCCCGCCGAGGACTGCCAGCAGGGCGGTCAGGAGCAGGGTTCGGCGCATGCGCTGGATTGTAGGCAACTCCGGCCCCCGATCCGGGGTCCAAGGGTGCGAATTGACGTTGCACCGATCGCGGTGCTACATCCGCCCGACCTCCGATGGCCGACAAGGACGAAACAGCTCTCCCCGCCGGGTC
>JAYUYE010000998.1:0-7264 GCA_043752985.1 Myxococcales bacterium | reverse complement strand
CGACCGCACCGCCGCCACCGGCCGCGAAGTTGCCGCCTCCGCCTTGGGCTCCGAACAACACGTCGTTGTCGCCGCCCGAGCCGCCGTCGCCGCCGTCGTCGCCCGAGCCCGAGGTGCCACCGTTACCGCCGGCCGCGCGGCTGGCGCTGAGGTGACCCGGATTACCGCTCGTTCCGCTCTTGCCACCGCCACCGCCACCGCCGTTGACCGCGAGCGTTGCATTGATGATCTCGATGACCGCAGCCTCGACGAGGATCGTGCCGCCAGCGCCTGCGCCACCACCACACGCGGCGCCGGTACGGCCGCCACAGCCGCCGGCCTGGATCCCGAACAGGAGGTTGCCGTTGATGCGAACCTTGGCGTTCGCGACGAGCTGGATCGCACCGCCGCCACCACCACCATCGCCTCCGTTCCCACCGCCGCCGCCGCCGCCACCGCCACCGCCGGTGAGCAACGCGATCGCGGGCGTTCCGAACATGATGCCACCCGCGGGATTGCCACCCCCGGCTCCGCCGGGCGCCGCATGGCCGCCACCGCCGCCACCCGTGCAAGCCGTGTTGCCGCCCGTGCCGGCTGCACCACCTCCGTTGCCGACGGCGGCCTGCGTATTCCCGGCACCGTCGAAGCCACCTGCCCCGGCGTTGCGATTGTTGCAGTCACCTTGCAGGTCGACGAGTCCGGTGACCTGCAGCTCGTCGATCGCGACGAGTGCCGCCGCGTTGGTTCCGGTGAACTGGATCAGGCCGGACACGGTGAGGCTGTTGAAGCGCCAGATGCCGACACGGTTGCGCGTGACGAACACGATCCCGGTCGGTGGGACGGTCTGACCTCCGTTCGTGATGACGCCGGTGTCGGTGTCGAACCGGATCGGGCCACCGGACGTCGCGATCACGATGTCACCGAGCCCGCCGGTCGTCTCGAGGTCGGCGGACACGACCCCTCCGCCCGCGGGGGACAGCTTTCGGCAGTGGGGCATGGGCGTGTTGGCGCAGCGCCACGGGCAGATGATGTCGACCGGGACGGCGTCGCTCGCGGAGCAGCTGCGCAGCCGTTCGTCGGGACCGACGCAGCTCGTGCCGGCCGCGGTGCACGCGGTCGCCAGCTGCGCGTCGGGCGTCGCGTCCACGATCACGCTGTCATCGGGCGTGGTGCCCGTTCCGCCGTCGCCGCCATTGCTCGCGGTGAAGCCGCACGCGCCAAGAGCGCCAAGAGCGCCAAGAGCGCCGATGACTGCGCCAACCAGGCGGTTACAAGATCGCCGGATCACGGCGCCAGGATACCACGCGCGGTGGACGGTCCCGACGAGAATTCCCTGCCCGAGGGCGGCCATGATGATGATCGGTGTTCGCCCACGGGAGCGACCAGCTCGCGGCCTCGCGCCTCGCGGGAAAACCGCGTCTCACCTGCCGCTGATCGTCGCGATCGGCGGCGGCTTGATCACGTAATCGAAGTAGCCGCTCGGATCACCGGTCTGGCCGTCCATCGCAGCGCGCGCGACGTTGAACATCTCGCGCGCGGTGACGTAGTGCAGCGAGTCGCCGGCATCGATCACTTGCTCGCGCAGTGCGCGGTGCAGTGCGCGGCCGCCTTCGCCGAGCAGTGACTTCGCGGCGTTCTCGATCGCGCCGTGCGTGTGGACCTTGACGAACACCCACTCGGGTCGGCCCTCGATGTGGATGCCCTGGTTGATCCACGTCGCCACGCGCTGTGCGTCGGGCGGATCGTCGCCGGTGATCGCACCGTTCTCGAGCCGGATCCCGGTCGATCCCTTGCGCGCGAACGCGAGCGGCCCGGTGATCATCAACAGGCGATCGTCGTGGTGCACGCCGACCTTCGCGCGCTCACCGTTCTCGTAGCAGCGACGCTTCGTGAGATCACCGACCGGCCAGTAGATCTGGTTTACCTTGTCGGGCTGACACGGATCAGGGGCCGATGGGAACGTCAGGTCGACGTAGCAACCGAGCTCGTGCAGCATCGGCAGCTCGTCGTCGACGCCGCACCACTTGCCGTCGGGACGTCCGTTCGCGAGGCTCCAGTTGCCGTGGATGAACGCCCAGCGAAAGCTGCTGCCTTCCCGCGACAGGTGCCCGTGCTCGGAGAACGTCTGCAGATGCGACGCGATCCGCGGCGCGAGCGAATCGGACGTGTCGCCGTCGTGGTGGAGATGGAACTCGACCTCGCCAAAGCCAGCGCCCACCAGCTTCGCTAGCTGATCGAGGAAGTGCGGACGGTACTCCTCACCGGGAAAGAACCAGCCGTGCCGCGGCGGGCGCCCATCGCTGTCGCGAAACTCGCCGAGCGCGGGATAGTGGTTGGCCCATGCATCGACTCGCGCGTTGCCAACGTCATCGGGAGCACCGTGCCACAGGGGTTCGTAGTGGTCGCAAAGTGCGAACAGGATGTGGCGCGGACCGTGCGCCTGTGGCGCACGCGCACGTCGAACCAGATGGCGAGCGTAGTCACGGAGCCAGTATTGAAGATTTTTCTTTCGAAGGCGGCCTAGCACGCACCGTGCATCCTAGCGGAACCCAACGTGCTTGACCTCTACGGACCCCTGCTTGCCAAGGCGTTGTTCCCCGCGTTCGAGGCCGCGCGTGGCCGGCCTACCGTGCCTCTAGTGCGCTACCTCGAGGGCACCGAGCGCTGGACACGCACCGGGCTTCGCGATCTGCAGGCAGGCTTTCTCCGTCGGTTGATCCGCCACGCGTATGCCCACACGGCGCACTACCGCGAGGTGCTCGAGGAGCGCGGACTGCGTCCCGAGGACTTCGAAACCGTGGACGCCCTCGAGCAACTCCCGCTGCTCGATCGAGACACAGTGAGGACGTCCTTCGACGCGCGCATGGCGGCCGCTCCGCCGAAATGGGTGATCGAGAAGACGACCAGCGGCACGACCGGGCAACCCGTGGTCGTCAAGTACAACGCCGAGTCGCGGCACTGGCGCGATGCGACGCGCTGGCGTGGCTACGGCTGGTCCGGGTATCGAATCGGCTTGCGCGCGCTCCACTACTGGGGCGCCGGTCCGCGCGCCGAGAGCTGGGTCAAGCGCAGCAAGGTCGCGCTCGATCGCGCGATCAAACGTGATCTCTACATCGACTGCACGCCGCGTGGAGACGAGGCGCTGATGTCTGCGGTGCAGCAGCTTCGCAAGTTCGAACCTCAGGTGATGGTCGCGTACACCGCCGGCGCCGCGGCACTCGCGAAGTTCGTCAACGAGCACAAGCTCCGGACCTGGAAGTCGTTCCCGGTCCTGGTCGGGGCGGAGCGCCTGTGGCCGCATGATCGCGAGACAATCGAGCAGGCGTTCGGTCCCGTGTTCGAGACCTACGGCTGTCGCGAGGTGATGTTGATCGGATCCGAGTGCGAGGCCCACGATGGCATGCACACGTCGATGGAGACGATGGTCGTCGAGCTCGTCGTTCGCGAGGCCGACGGAACGGTCCGCACCGCGAAGCCCGGCGAGACCGGCGAGGTCGCGATCACGGATCTGCACAACCTCGCGTGCCCGATGATCCGGTACATCACCGGCGATCTTGCGGTGGCGCGCGAGTACGAGCCGTGCCCGTGCGGCCGCGGGCTCGATCGGATCGGTCCGATCGAAGGCCGAGTGACCGAGACCTTGCGCGACGGAAACGGCAACCCGGTCGGTGGCCTCGTGTTCAACATCCTGTTCGGCGTGATGAGCCATGTCGCGCGCAAGTTCCAGGTCATCCAGCGGCTCGACGGCAGCGTCGTGATGAAGGTTGTTCCGAATATCGGTGACCGGCTGCCCGATGCCGAGAACAAGAAGGTCCACGAGTTCGCCAGGAAGTACCTGCCTGCGACGCCGTTCAAGGTCGAGTACGTCGACGACATTCCGCTGACCGCCGCCGGCAAGCGCAAGGTCGTCATCGTCGAGAAGCCTGCCTCGTAAGGTCGAGGTATGCTCGGGGCGTGCGGGTTCCGCTCGTCGTCATCACCGGATTTCTCGGCAGCGGGAAGACCACGTTGGTCAACCGGATCCTCGCGCGCCGCGCCGCGCGCAACGAGAGCAGCCAGCTCGGCGTGATCGTCAACGAGCTCGGCGCGATCGGGATCGACGGTGCGCTACTCGGCGGCGAGAACGCGCGCATGATCGAGCTGCCCGGAGGCTGCGTGTGCTGCGTCCTCGGGGACGAGCTCGATCGGACTCTGCTCGAGCTCGTGGACTCCCGGCCGCTGTCGGCGATCATCCTCGAGACGACCGGGGTCGCGGAGCCGTTGCCGATCGCGTGGGCTATCCGGCGCGAGCCGGTCGAGGCGCGGGTGCGGCTCGCGGCCGTGGTCACGCTCGTGGATGCCACCGGGTTCCTCGCCGCGCGGAAGCTGTCCGATTCGGTTACCAGCCAGGTCGCGTATGCCGACGTGGTGCTCGTGACGAAGTCAGAGATTGCGGGAGACCACGACACCGATGCCGCGATCGAGGCCGTGCGATCGCTCGCTCCGCGCGCACTGATCCGCCGGGGCACGACGGATGAGCACGCCGCCTGGCTCGAAGAGATCCTCTCTGACCCCCCCGTCGCCCGCCCGAATGGCGAGGACAAACCTCACGTTCACGACGGCAGCTGTCGGCATCCCGACGGCGGCTCTGCACATGGAATCGACAGCGTCTGGGTGCCCGTACAGGGCGTCGTCGACCTCGAAGAGCTCGAGGACCAGCTCGCCGAATTGCCGGACAACTACGTGAGGATCAAGGGGATCCTGCGCTCGGTCGATGGTCGGCGCGGCTCCGAACCGGCGCACTGGACCGCGGTCCACCGGGTCGGCCTCCGGGTGTCGAGCGAACCCGTTTCGGCGCCTCAGCTCGGGCCGGGACTCGAGCAAGGATGCATGGTTGCGCTCGGTCCCGACGTGGACGAGGTTCGACTTGCGGCGTGTGTGGGCGCCGCGGGCATCCGGCTTGCTACGTAGCTCGTATATCCCGTGATGAGCCTTCGCTTCACCCTTCTCCTCGGTCTCCTCGCGGCGTGCGAGCGACCGGCCGTCGAGGTCAACACGGGTGCCGCCGACTCGACCGAGTACAACCGCAAGGCGCTGACCGCCGCGGTCGACGAGTACGTCGCCGATGGCCGCACGCCGCTGGCGTTTGGCGAGCTCTCGCAGACGATCCTGAAGCTGCGCCCCGGCATGGACCGCACGGTCGCCGAGGAAGCCGAGCTCAAGCTCGTCGTGCTCGCGCTCGCTCCGGTCAAGTCGGTGCAGGCCAAGTCGATGGCCGAGCAGGTCGATGCCCTCGCGCTCACCGTGTGGCCCGCGCTGCTCGCACCGCCGATCGAGCCCGACAAGGTGCTGATCGAGCGCGACAAGATTGCGGAGCTGCTGCAGCCGCTCGCCGGCGAGGATGCGCGCGCGTACCTTCAGCGACTTTGCGGTGGTCCGCTCGCGGGTGACTGCAAGCAGGTCGTGCCCGAGCACCAGGGCGCGGTCGTCGCGACGGTCGCCACGCGGCGCGCGATGGAGCGCGTTCGCAATGCAGTCTCGACCTGCACGATGTGCGGCGCGGATCCGGGCTGGCACGAAGCGGTCCGGTCGTGGGAGCAACTCGATCGCGCTGCACACGGCTACCTGCACGACGTCGAGCGCCGCTCGCATCCCGACAACTGGCCGATCGCGGGTAATGCGGCCGAGACCGGTGCGAACCTGACCGACGTCACCGCGCTGTGGCGCGAGGCAGAGATCAGCGTGCTCGGTGAGGTTGTGATCGGCGGCCAGCGCTACATCGGCCCCGATCGGATCGAGGCGCTTCGCGAGCTGCGAGCCGAGAGCGACACGATCACGCTGCATCTGCGTCCTGACCTGACGCTGGCCCAGGTCAAAGGCATCCTCGCCGATGCCAAGAAGTCCGGCGCGTTGAAGATTGCCGTCGTGGCGCGCGCGCCCGAGTATCCGTGGGGGCGCCGTTACTACTGGCTGTCCGACGCGGGCAAGACGCGCGCCGGCTTGCGGCCGACTGATTCGCTGCAGCTGCTGCTCCACACGATCGATCACGTCGCGAGCCCGGGCGCCATCGCGCGCGTCGACTGACCGCTCTAGACCACGCGGTGGCGGAGCTCTTCGCCGCGCTCGAGCCGGCCGAGGTTATCGATCACCACGTCGACGATTCGCGCAAACGCCTCCTTCGTCGATCCGGCGACGTGGGGTAGGGCGACGACGCGCGGATCCAGATACAGCGGATCGGTCGGATCCGGGGGCTCGTGCCAGTGAACGTCGAGCCCGACACCACCGAGGTGACCGGAGGCGAGCGCACCGACGAGCGCCTCGCGATCGATGACATCGCCACGCGAGACGTTGATGACGAACGAGCCAGGGCGGAGCGCCGCAAACGCAGCGGCGCCGACGAGGCCGCGCGTCTCGGGCGTCAGCGGACAGTGAATGCTGACCGCGTCGCACGCCGCGAAGAACGCGGCGCGCTCGCGCGAGGTCGCGCCGCGGACGAGCGCGATCACCGTCATCCCGAGGGCACGTGCGCGCTCTGCGAGGGCGGTGCCCGATCGACCGAGGCCGATGATGCCGAGCGTCTTGCTCGCGAGCTCGATCCCGAGCGGCTCGCCGACCACGCGGGCGGCGAACATCCGCTGCGCGGCAGGTGCGCGGCGCGCGAGCGAGAGCAGGAGGAACAGCGCGGCCTCGGCGACGGCGACGTGGTTCGTTCCGGGCGCGTTGCAGATCGGAATCCCACGCGCCCGGGCAGCGTCGCGGTCGATACCCTCGGTCCCCGCGGCAGGTTGCTGGATCAACCGAAGTCGCGTCGCGGCTGCGATCACCGACGCGTCGACCCGCCCGTTCGACGGCAGGAGGACGTCGATGTCTGCGACGACCCGAGCGAGGGGAACGAGCCGATCCCAGATCTGGATCGACGCAGTGGACGGTAGCCGCGCGCCGATCTGATCGACGATCGGCAGCCAGCCGGAGCCACAGAACAAGAGCCGCATCCCGGGGACTCTACCCCCGAGCACGGTGTGAACCGTCACCAGCCGCTCGAGTCGCCACGTGGGTGGGTTCCACGATTTCGGCGCGTTCTGGCGCTAGAAGTGGCGCGATGCGGGCACCGATCTGGGATCCGCGTGCAGAGCGCTGCACAACGTGAGCATCACGAACGGTCGCCGCGCCGACGGCCCGGCCCTTGCTCGAGTCGGCGTGCACGATGTCCATCCGCAGCTCTTTCACACGCTTGGTCACTGTTCTCGCACCGACTGCTCGCGTCGGTTTGCACACGACGCTGGTGGCAGTGCTCGCGGCGGGCTGC
>JAYUYE010000997.1:0-7272 GCA_043752985.1 Myxococcales bacterium | reverse complement strand
GACAGGATCTCGCTGATCACACCCATCGCCGGGATGATCATGATGTAGACGGCCGGGTGCGAGTAGAACCAGAAGAAGTGCTGGAACAGCACCGGGTCGCCACCGAGGGTCGGATCGAAGATGCCGATGTGTGCGAACCGCTCGACCGCGAGCAACAGGACCGTGATGCCGAGGACCGGCGTCGCGAGGACCTGCATGATCGCCGTCGCGTAGATCGCCCAGATGTTGAGCGGCATCTGAAACCACGACATGCCCTGCGGGCGGAACTTGTGGATCGTGACGAGGAAGTTCAGGCCCGTGAAGATCGACGAGAACCCGAGAAGGAACACGCCTGATACGGCCATCAGCACGGGCGTCTTCGACTCGAGGCTGTACGGCGTGTACAGGGTCCAGCCGGTGTCGAGACCGCCGAACGGGATCGCGACGATCAGCAGCGTTGCACCCGAGCACCACAGATAGAACGAAGCCAGATTGAGCCGCGGGAACGCGACGTCCGGCGCGCCGAGCTGGATCGGCATGATGATGTTGCCGAGCGCAGCAGGAATGCCTGGAATGATCACCAGGAACACCATCACCGCGCCGTGCAGCGTGAAGAACTTGTTGTAGGTGTCCTGATCGATCAGCTGCTTGCCGGACGCCCACAGCTCGGTGCGAATCAGCAGCGCGAAGATGCCGCCGACGATCAGCGCCCCGAGGATCGCGAACAGGTACATCAGCCCGATCCGCTTGTGATCGAGCGTGAACAACCAGCCCTTGATCCGATCTTTGAGCGGCTTCCCGTGGTTGATGCTCAGATAGTCGGGCTCGTTGACCGGCCCGTCGTTCCGTACGGTGGTTGCTTTGGTCGCCATGGGGTTCCTACTTGAGCGACTTGATGAAGGCGATCAGGCCTTCGATCTCTTTTTCTTTGAGCTGCCCCTCGAATGAGGGCATCGACGGCGGGTACCCAGGACGGGCCTTCGCCTGCGGATAGAGGATCGACTCGCGGAGGTAGTTCTCGTCGACCTTCACCTTGGAACCGTCGGCCATCGCCTGTTCCGTTCCGAACTCGTTCTTGAACGAGGGACCGACGCGCGCCGCACCATCGATGGTGTGGCAGGCGACGCAGCCTTTCTTCTCGTACAGCATCGCGCCCAGCTGCTCGGGCGGCAGCTTGTCGCCCATCGACGCCTTGTCGGAGAGATAGCGCTCGTAGCTACCTGGCTCGTGGACAACGATCACGGAGCGCCGACCGTGCGGGAACTCCGGTGACGGATTGGTCACGCCCATCTGCGAGTGGTTCGTGCCGCAGTACTCTGCGCAGTTGAGGCGGTACGTGCCGGGCTTGGTCGCGTTGAACCAGACGTACGTGTAGCGCCGCGGGATGATGTCTTGCTTGGTCCGCAGCACCGGCACGTAGAACGCGTGAAGAACGTCGCGCGAGGTCATCACGAGGCGAACGGGCGTGTTGACCGGAACGTGAAGGACCGAGTCTTCGACGCCGTTCGAGTGCTTGAAGTTCCACGCCCAGCGCCAGGCCTGAACGTTGATCTCGATCGCCTTCTGCGGCGGCGTGACGATGTGGATGTACGAGCGCCAGCCGTAATAGAACAGGAACACGGTGATGATCGTCGGGATGATCGTCCACGTGACCTCGAGCGCGTCATTGTGTGAGGCGCTCGGCTCGGCCTTGTGACCCGGCCGGTGACGGTACTTGATCGTGAGATAGATCACCGCGGCGGTGATCGCGAAGAAGAAGAACGCGGACAGCGCGAGAACGGACATGAACATCATGTCCGCGGAGTCGGTGACCGAGTTGACGTGCTTGGGCATCCAGAAGTTGCCGCCCTCGAAGTCCTGAACCGGCTTGTTGACCAGCTTCTCGTACCAGGCGATCTCGGCCGGCACGCCTGCGGGGGCCGGAGCGCCTGCTGCTACCGGACCTGCCGGAGCTGCCGGCTGCGCACCACCCGTGGCGGATCCCGCACCGGCGGAGCCAGCGGCCTTGTCGGTGACCGGACCCGGACCTGCGCCGGGCTGGTCGGCATTGCCGACCGCGGCTGCACCGGCGTTCGGCTGCGTGACGACCGGCGGGGTGACGCCCGACTGAGCGCCACCCGACGTGGGAGCGCCCGCGGAATTCGGGTTGGGCGCCGGTTGCGGCGCTGTCTGCGGAGCGGGTTGCGCTTGCGCAGGCGGGCTGAACATCTTGATGACGCCGACTGCTGCCAGCGCAGACATCATGAGGATGGTGACGATGGGACGGAGGACGCGTGTACGACGGACAGGCTTCATGACTCTCCCGGGTCGCGTCGGTGCCGGCGCATGACGTGGAACACGCCAAACCCCGAGACCAGCAGCACGAGGAACCCCACGGCACCGAGCCGCAGAGCGAGCACACCCGCGCGCGCGTGACTCGTCGCGGCGGGATCGAAGTGATAGCAGCGGTTCATGAACCCGACGGCAGTCGCCGACTCGGCGACGCCCGCCTTGACGATTGATTCGCGCATCACGGTGGGTTCAAATTCGATGCCGTAGACATAACGGGTGACGACGCCTTGTGTGCTGAGGAAGATCAGCGCGGCTGGATGAGCCCACTCCGCGCGCTCCTCGACATACACATACTTGAAGCCGACGGTCTCCGCGACGCGACGGATCGCCGCGCCATCGCCTGGCGTCGCCGCCGCGAGAAACGTCCAGCCGGAGCGAGCAGCTGCCTGCTGCGCCTGGGGCAGCTTCGTGATGTAGCGCTCCCGCATCTTGGTGAGCTTCTCGAGCGACTCGTTGGGCTCGAGATCGATGGTGACGACGCGGAACTGAGTGCCGAGCTTGAACGCGACCGGCTTGTCGACGCCGGCCACCGTGGCCGGCACCGCGAGCTCGGGCAGCGCTTTGGACAATCCGTTGAGCTGCAGGCTGCACAGCATCGGGCAATCGGAGTAGTTGAACGTCAGGATTGTCGGCAGCTCGCCCTTCAGCACATCACCGAGCGTGACCGTGATGCCGTCCTGGGTGCGAAACGTCGCATCGAGCGGAACCTTCGCACCAAGCTTCTCGTCGACGGTGACGCCGTTCGCCTTGTACATCGGGTGCGCTGGCGGAACGAAGTCCGCCGACGCGGTGGGCGCAGGATCGCCCGCCACCGCCCCCGAACCGAGGACGGTTGCGATCGCGAAGGCCGCGATCGAAGGCACGATTCCTCGCGCCCTGGGAGACTTACTGGCCATTGCCTTTCGCCGCAGAGCCGGTTGCCGGGCCCGAAGAAGGCGTCGAACCGCCGGGGCCAGTTCCGCCCGTCGGAGTCAGGGGAACGACCAGGCCGCCCGCCGGAGCTGCCGAGCCCGAACCCGAACCCGAACCCGAGCCAGCGCCGCCACCATCGGCGGGAGCAGCGGGTGCTGCCGGAGCCGTCGGCGTCGGCCGACCGAACACCGGCTGTACCGTCGGCTTATCGGACCGACCTGAGGCGGGAACGAGCGCCGCCGGATCGACCTTCGCCGCGTCGACGACCTGCTTCATCGCGATCTCGATCGTCGTGCGGTACGTCGCGGTCTTGCCTGGAGCCGCCGGGTTCGCGCCGAACTCGCTGATGTTCTGGATCTGGCTGGTCCGGATCGAGCGGGCGGTGATGTCGTTGCCACCGTAGTCCGCCATCGTCTGGATCTCCGCGGTGTCGTTCGAATAGAACGCCTGGAGCGCGACGATCGAGACGTAGACGAGGACGGCGCTGCAGATACCAATGACGACGATGCCAATGGTGTTGAGCTTGTCTTGACTGCGCTTGGGGCCTGACATGATTCGATTCTCCAGGGCCTTACTGAACTTCGTGGGCGAGGGAGGCCGGCAGCGTGGGATCCTTGGTCGGGATCAGGTTGCCTTTGAGATTCCGGCCCAGACCGAGCAAAAACACGCCGACGAGTCCAATCCACACGGTGACATCCACCGGCGAAAAGCCAACCCGATGGAACGCGGTGTTGCCGGTCAGCGGACCTGCGACAATCCGCGCGCCGTCGTGGAACGCCACCTGCCACTGGTAGCTCGGCATCACGTTCCAGTAGAGGTCGAGCCAGTGGAACACCAGCTGCCACACGCTGAAGAACACGAGCGACGGCACGATCCGCTTGGTCCACCGCGAGAGAAGGAACACGAACGGGAACGCCCAGAAGCCGACGAGCATCGCGATGGAGACCCACTGCCACTCACCGAACATCCGGTATTTGTACCAATGCGTCTCCTCCGGCATGTTGCCGTACCACTGCAGCATGAACTGCGAGAACGCGGTGTAGGCCCAGAAGAACGTGAACGCGAACATCCACTTGCCGATGTCGTGATAGTGCTCCGCGTTGACCGCGTGGGTCAGGCGACCGGTGCGCTGGATCCCGAGCACGATCAGCGCGAGGGCGGCGAACCCACCGACGCATGCGCTGCCCCAGAAGTTGACGCCGTAGATCGTCGAATACCACTTGGGCGCCATCGACATCAGGATGTCGAACGCGGCCATCGAGACGAGGAGTGAGAACAGGATCATCGCCGGCGCGGACGCGATGCGCAGCGTCTCCGAGATCTTCGGATCACCGCTCTCGTCCTGGTCGCGCGACTTCTTCTGAAAGTACCAGGCGAGGAACGAGAAGCCGATTCCGTACGCGATGTAGCGGACGGTGAAGAACGTCGGCGACAACCACCCGAGCTTGTGGAGGAGATGGTGGTTGAGCTCGGGGTTGTGCGCGTCGGGATGCGCCCAGTAGTAGAGGTCCTTGTAGCCGAACAGGAGCGGCAGCACGAAGCCGAGACCCGCGATGAAGATGATCGGGAACGCACCCGCCATCGCCTCGCAGATCCGGCGCACGGCCGTGAGCCAGCGTCCGCGCACCAGGTGGTGCAGGATGACGATCCACAGCATCGCCACGGAGATGCTGAAGATGTACGACCAGCCGATCACGTACGCGTGAAAGAACCGCGCGAACTTGCTCTCGTGCCCGCCGCTCGGGCTGCCCATCATCGTGAGGATGATCGACAGGCCGAGGAAGACGATCGCGATGCCGAGTCCGGCCTTCGACAGAGTCGAGCCGATCTTGCCGGCCTTGATCTTCTCGTCGGGACGCAATGCGCCCGGATCAAAATTTCGATGGAGAATGCTCATGATGATTTCCTCCGCCTAGCGGATCGACCCACGCTGGTCGGATGGGACGTCCTCGAGAGACGAGTTCTGCGACCGCTGAAGCGCACGCACGTAGAGAACGATCGCCCAGCGGTCTGCGTGGGTGATCTGGGCCGCGTAGCCCATCATCGTGTTGTACCCGTTCGAGATCGTGTTGAAGAGCTGGCCGTTCGGCATCGACACCGTGGCGCCACCACCCTCGATCAGGTTACGCGCCTGCCAGGCACCGCCGAGCACGGCGACCCGCTGCGGCACCACGCCGTTGCCGCGGCCATCGTAGCCGTGACATGCGGAGCAGTAGATGTTGTAGCGCTGCTGGCCGCGCTTGATCAGCGCGTCGTTGATCTCGAGCTGCTTCGGGAACCCGAGCGTCCAGGAGCCGTTCTCGAGGCCGCGGTAGAACGTGTCGTCCGCACGGAGGTGGCCGCGGGCGACGGTGCCCGTGACCTCGCCACGGTTGGCACGACCGTCGGCGAACAGGTCGTCCGCCGTGTCGGACTTGTACTTGGGCTGAAAATCCATGTCCGGAAAGATGTGCATGTGCGGCTTGCTCGAGTGCGAGTTGCGCGCCTTCGCTGCGATCGCGAATGGGATCAGCGCGAACGCGGTGCTCGCGACGACGAATGCCACGATCCACTTCGGCATCTGCTTGCGCGCCGGATCCGGGTCCAGGTAGACGTCCTCGACCGCGATCGCGCCGGCATCCTGGAGGAGCTTGCGCGTGGCGACCGCGTCGAACCGGCGATCCTTGGACTCGATGCCGAGCACGAACGCGTCATCGGTGACGCGGGCGAACCGATCGCTGCGGAAGAACGGGTGCCAGTGCTGCGGCAGCTTGTTGAGGATCCACATCCCGAAGAAGGACGCGAACACCGAGAACAAGATCGTCGCCTCGAACGCGATCGGCACGTTGGCGGGAATCGACCACGCCGGCTTGCCGGAGATGTTCCACGGCCAGTTGTACGCGTTCATCCACCACTGGAGGAACACGCCACCGACGAGGCCGGTGAAGCCACCGCCGAAGACGATCAGCGGAAGGATGGTTCGCTTGATGCCCATCGCCTCGTCGATGCCATGCACCGGGAAAGGCGTGTAGCAATCGAACTCGGTGAAGCCTGCGTCGCGGACCTTGCGGGCCGCATCGACAAGCTCGCCTGGGGTGTCGTACTCCGCGAGGATGCCGTAGAGCTCGCCGTCGCCCGTTGCGACCGGGGGCTCGTGGGTGTCGTGGGTCGTGTCGTCGTGGGTTGTGGTGGCCATGACGTCCTCTACTTGTGCTCGCCCTTGGAACCGCCAGCGTGAGCCTCGGGCATGGCGCCCTTGACCTCAGACATCGCGATCACCGGGACATAGCGGAAGAACAGGAGGAACAGTGTGAAGAACAGGCCGAGGGTGCCGACGAACAGACCGACATCCCAGCGCGTCGGCGTGTAGTAGCTCCATGCCGACGGCAGGAACGACCGAGCGAGCGACGTCGCGATGATGACGAAGCGCTCGAACCACATGCCGATGTTGATGAAGATGCAGAGGACAAAGATGATGATCGGATTCTGGCGGATCTTCTTGAACCAGAAGGCCTGCGGGACGAGCACGTTGCACGTGACCATCGCGAAGTACGCCCACCAGAAGGGTCCGAACGCGCGGTTTGCGAACGCGAACTTCTCGTAGAGGTTGCCGGAGTACCAGGCAATGAAGAGCTCGGTCCCGTACGCGAGACCGACCATCATGCCGGTCGCCAGCATGATCTTGCACATCGCCTCGACGTGCGACTCCTTGATGATGTGCTGCAGGTTGAACAGGTGCCGCAGCGGCAGCATCAACGTGAGCACCATCGCGAAGCCGGAGAAGATGGCGCCGGCGACGAAGTACGGTGGGAAGATCGTCGTGTGCCAGCCGGGAAGCTGGGACGTCGCGAAGTCGAACGACACGACCGAGTGGACCGAGAACACGAGCGGCGTCGCGAGCCCGGCGAGGATCAGATACGCGCGCTCGTAGCGGTGCCAGTTGCGGGCCGAGCCGCGCCAGCCGAGCGACAGGAGTCCGTAGATGATCGCCTTGAGCTTCTCGCCGCGGGCGGCGCACCGGTCACGGAACGTCGCGAGGTCGGGGACGAGGCCCATGTACCAGAACAGGAT
>JAYUYE010000996.1:0-7274 GCA_043752985.1 Myxococcales bacterium | reverse complement strand
ATCTGATTGCCGGCCGCAGCCCGCTCACCCGGTGGCGCGCCGGTGCGTTCGACCAGATCGGGGACGCGTTGCTGCTGTGATCCCGGCT
Organism: Myxococcales bacterium; assembly: GCA_043752985.1. Classification (GTDB taxonomy): domain Bacteria; phylum Myxococcota_A; class Polyangia; order Haliangiales; family Haliangiaceae; genus JABFXX01. Next base: position 7,186 of record JAYUYE010000996.1, on the reverse strand, counting down.
ATGCTGCGATCTGGTGGTGCGCCTCAGCGACAGTGAGCTGTATCAGCTCTTCGATCGCTCACCGATCGGCATGTACCGATCGACCGCGGATGGTCGCTTCCTGGACGTGAACCCTGCGCTCGCGAAGCTGCTCGGCTACTCGGTCGCCGAGCTTCTCGAGCTCAACGTCATCCGCGATGTCTACCTCGACCCCTGTGAGCGGGCGCGGCTCGTCGCGAAGTATGGCCCGCTCGGCATGGTCGACGGCGCGGACGTCAAGTGGAAGCATCGCGATGGCCACACGCTGACGGTCCGCCTCTACGGCCACGTCGTCGACACCGACGATGGCAAGCGGTTCGATGCGTCGGTGATGGACCTGACCGAGATCGAGGCGACACACGGTGAGCTTCGCCGCCAGCGCCAGGAGATCGGACGAACCGCGACCACGCTCGACCTCGTGGTTCGCCAGGTCTCGGCGATCTGGTGGGTCGTTGACCACGAGCTGCGGATCCTGCGGACCGGCGGCGCAATCATGGAGGTTCTCGGCTACGCGCCTGACACGTACACCGGCCAGACCTTGCACGAAGTGCTGCGCGACGCTCCGACGGCGGACCGCGTGTCGATCGATCACCACCTGCGCGCGCTGCAGGGCGAGACGGTGACGTACACGAGCGAGTACCGCAGCAAGCTCTTGACCCATACGATCGCGCCCTACCGCGTCGACGGCGAGATCGTCGGCGCGATCGGCACGAACGTGGATGTCACGGCCATGCGCGTCCTCGAGCGCCGCATGGTCGATGCGCAGCGCGCGGAGAGTCTCGGCGTCCTCGCCGGAGGCCTTGCTCACGACTTCAACAACCTGCTCGTCGCGATCCTCGGCAATGCGGACCTCGGGCTCCGTGATACACCGCCCGGAGCGCCCGGCCGCTCCTCGCTCGAGAACATCCGGCACGCGAGCCTGCGCGCCGCGGAGCTCACCGATCAGCTCCTCGCCTATGCGGGACGCGGTGGGGTTTCCTCGACGCGAGTCGCCCCCGGTCCGCTCGTCGAAGAGCTGCTGCGGATCTCCGCGCCGCGGATGCCCGCGAACATCGCCGTCACGGTCGACATCCCCGACAGCTTCGGGATCCGGGGCGATGCCGCGCAGATTCGCCAGGTGTTCCTCAACCTGATCGGCAACGCGCGTGACGCGATCGGCATCCGAGGCGGCACGATCGCGATCACCGGCCGCGCGCTCAAGTACGACGGGATACCGCACCCCGACGACGTCGTCACAGCAGCCGCCGGCAACTACGGCCTGATCCAGGTCACCGACGACGGTGACGGCATGGATCGCGAGACGCGACGTCGGATCTTCGAGCCGTTCTTCACGACGAAGGTGACCGGGAACGGGCTGGGTCTGGCCGCGGTCCTTGGCATCGTCCGCGCCCATGGCGGCGGTCTCAAGCTCACGAGCGCGCCCGGCAAAGGCTCGCGCTTCTGCGTGCTCTGGCCCGCCGCGATAGCGAGCGAGCCGGTGCGGGTCGCGAACCCGGCATCGCGCCGCGTGCTCGTGATCGACGACGAGGAGCTCGTGCGCGATGTCGTCGCGCGAATGCTCGAGGATCTCGGATACTCGGCCGTGACCGCGAGCGACGGTGTCGCAGCCCTCGAGCTCGTGGGTCGTGAGGCGATCGACGCGGTTCTCGTCGATCTGACAATGCCGCTGATGAGCGGCGCCGACGTGATCGCAGCGCTCCGAAACCGGCACCCCGACCTGCCCGTCATCTTGTGTACGGGCTTTGACCGCGACCGCCGGGGACCGGTGGAAGCGGATGCGTACCTCCCGAAACCGTTCCGCATCGAGGCCCTGGAGCAGACGCTGTCCGCGATCTTCTTGCGAACTGTGTAGGACGCCAGCGGAGCGCCGCCAGGAGGGTATCCTGCGAAGGTGACGGACGCCGCGGTTCCCACCATCAAGGTGCTCCTGGTCGAGGACGACACGCGCCTCGCCCAGCTGACCGCGCGCTACCTCGAGAGCCACGGTGTCGTGGTCACCGTCACCCACGACGGGATCGAAGGCCAGGCCGAGGCGCTCCGCCGCCAGTATGACTGCATCGTCCTCGATCTGATGCTGCCTGGTCGTGACGGCCTCGAGGTCACCCGCGAGCTGCGCGCTCGCACCGACGTGCCGATCCTGATGGTCACTGCCCGCGCCGAGGAAGCGGATCGCGTGCTCGGTCTCGAGGTCGGAGCCGATGACTACGTCACCAAGCCGTTTTCACCGCGCGAGCTGCTCGCCCGGATCCGCGCCACCGTGCGTCGCGTGCGCGGCCAGGCCGGACCGCAGCAGCAGACGATCCAGATCGGCGAGCTCGTCCTCGATCCCCAGCGGATGACCGTCACGCTCGAAGGCAAGCCGGTCGACGTCACCGCGTACGAGTTCTCGATCTTGCGCGCACTCGCGCAGCGTCCCGGTCGCGTGCTGTCGCGCGAACAGCTCCTCGATCTCGCGAAGGGCTCGGCCGAGCTGTCGTTCGATCGGTCGATCGATGTCCATGTCTCGCGGCTGCGCGCGAAGCTCGGCGATGACAGCCGCAGTCCGAAGATCTTGAAGACCGTGCGCGGTGTCGGCTACCTGCTCGCCGGAGGCGACACGTGACTCAGGTGCCGCGGCGGCCGAGGCTCGTGTTCCGGGTCTATGCACTCGCAACCCTGCTCGCGATCGCGGTGATGGTCGCTCTGCTCACGCTGCCGCGCTACATGCGTGGTGCGCGCTACCTCGAGCCGCAGGCGGCGCTGCTCCAGTATCTGGTCGAGCGGCTCTCGATCAAGAATCCCGAACAGTTTCTCGTCGCGATCGAGCTATTCGAGCCACGGCTCCGCGGCGAGCTCTCGCTGTTCGATGAGCAAGGCGCCCTGATCCGCACCAACGTGACGCCCGCACTCGCGGGTGCGACCAAGGACGAGCTCGTCGCGCTCTCTCACGAGAAGTGGGCGCTCGATGTTGGACGGATCGTCGTGCGCAGCGACGATGGCGCGCTGATCGGCGTCTACGCGCCGAACCGGCCCGGCTATCCATGGGCCTACGTGTTGCCGCTGTGCATCGCGATCTTGATCCTCGTCGGCGGCGTTTCGATCTGGTTCTCGCGCCGTCTCGCACGTCCGCTCGATCAGCTCGCCACCGCTGCACGCCGGTTCGGCGAAGGCGATATGGCCGCACGTGCACAGATCACCCGCGAGGACGAGCTCGGGGATGTCGGCCGCGCGTTCGATGAGATGGCGGAGCGCACGAGCGCGGTCCTCCAGGCACAGCGCACGCTGATGGGCGACGTCTCGCACGAGCTGCGCACACCGCTCGCGCGGATCAGGGTCGCACTCGAGCTCGCCGCGGAGGACCCGGTCGCGGCGAAGGATGTGCTCGCGGACGTCACCACGGATCTCGACGAGATCGATCAGCTGATCAACGACATTCTGACCACGGCACGGCTCGAGGGCGGCGAGAACGTTCCACTCGTTCGCCGGCCGATCGATCTCGGTGACCTCGCCGATCGCGCGGTCAAGCGATTCGGTGCGCGCCACCCGCACCGCAAGCTCGATCGTCAGATCGAAGGCCGTGACCGCGAGCTCGAGTGCGATCCAGTACTGCTGCGCCGCGCCGTCGACAACCTGCTCGACAACGCCGCGAAATACTCTGACCCATCGACCACGGTGAAGTTGTACGTGGTCCCGAACGGCACGAAGGTCGCGTTCGAGATCATCGATCAGGGCATCGGCATGAGCGACGACGACCTCGATCGCGCCTTCACCCCGTTCTGGCGCGCCGACGGCAGCCGCACCCGCAAGACCGGCGGCGTCGGGCTTGGTCTTGCTCTCGCGCGTCGGATCGCCCGCGTCCACGGCGGGGACGTCACGCTCGCCTCGGTTCCCGGCAAAGGCACCACGGCGCGCCTCGAGGTACCTCTCGTGATGAGCACGTGACCACCTACTCGATATCTCCGGGCCCCCCGCAGCAATGCGCAATGCAGGCGCAACGGAAGCGACAGAGCGGAGTATCACTTTGGGTAACGTGAGCATCAAACGCTGGATCCCCCGGATCATCGTCCTCACCCTCGTCGTGGGTGGCGGCATCTTCCTGTGGATCAAGAAGCCGTGGATGAAGGCCGAGACGCCGATCGGCTATCAGACGGTTCCGGTCGGCAAGGGAACCATCGCAGCGCAGGTCACCGCGAACGGGACGCTGTCGGCGCGTGGCACGGTGCAGGTCGGCGCGCAGGTCTCGGGCCGAGTGGTCGAGATCCACGCCGACTTCAACGACAAGGTGACAAAGGGCCAGATCATCGCGAAGCTCGACGCGTCGGTACTCCTGGCGCAGATCACGTCGGCGTCTGCGACGGTCGCGGTCTCCAACGCGAACGTCAGCAAGGCGCAGGTCGCGGTGGCGGACGCGGACCGTCAGTACAAGCGACAGAAGACACTCCAGGATCAGCAACTCGTCGCCGGCGCCACCGTCGAGAGCGCCGAGGTCGCGTGGGAAATGGCAAAGGCCGCGCTCGTTGCAGCGCGCGCGCAGACCGCGCAGTCGCAAGCCCAGCTCGCGCAGGCGAAGCTCAACCTGTCGTACGCCACGATCTATTCGCCCGTCGACGGTGTCGTGCTGTCGCGTGCTGTCGATGTCGGGCAGACCGTCGCCGCATCGCTGAGCGCGCCGGTGCTGTTCACGATCGCAGAGGATCTCGAGCGCATGCAGATCGACACCGCGGTCAGCGAGGCCGACGTGGGCCGGCTCACCGACGGCATGGAGGCAACGTTTACCGTCGATGCGTTCCCGGGCAAGACGTTCAGGGGCGTCGTGCGCCAGGTTCGCAATGCGCCGACCACCACGCAGGGCGTCGTCACCTACGACGCCGTGATCGACGTCGAGAACAAGGACAAGCAGCTGCGTCCCGGCATGACCGCGAACGTCACGTTCGTGCTCGCGCAGGTCGCCGATGCGATCAAGATCCCGAACTCTGCGCTGCGGTTCAAGCCGACCCGCGATCAGATGATGGCGATGCGCGGTGGCGACGGCGGCGGCAGCGATGGTCGCAGCTCGGGCTCAGGCCGGCGCCGCAATCGCGACGGTAGTGGTGGAGGAGGCAGCGCTGCAGGATCGGCGGACGGCTCCGGCGCGCCGCGTGGTCGCGAAGGCGGCGGTGGTGGCAGCGGTGGACCGGACCTGAGCGGCGGTGGTCGAATGCGCGACTTTGGCGACAAGAAGCCCGTGTGGAAGCTCGTCGCGGGCAAGCCGCAGATGGTGCTCGTCAAGCCTGGCCTCACCGATGGCTCGACGACCGAGATGCTCGAAGGCGACCTCCAGCCCGGCGACGAGCTGATCACCGAGGTGTCTGGCGTCAAGGCGCCCGCAAACACGCGGCGAACAAGCCCCTTCTGATGTCGGCTCCCCTGATCCAGATGCGCGGAATCGAGCGCACGTACGTGATGGGCGACAACATCGTCCAGGCACTGCGCGGCGTCGATCTGACGATCGAGACCGGCTCGTCGGTCGCGATCATGGGGACCTCCGGTTCCGGCAAGTCCACCATGATGAACATCATGGGCTGCCTCGATCAGCCCTCGAAGGGCAACTACATGCTCAACGGCAAGGACGTCGCGCGGCTGTCAAAAGCGCAGCTCGCTGACGTGCGCGGCCGGATGATCGGCTTCGTGTTCCAGAGCTTCAACCTGCTCTCCCGTACGACCGCGCTCGAGAATGTCGAGATGCCGCTCATGTACCAGGGCGTCAGCGGGCGCGACCGTCACAAGCGCGCAATGACCGCGCTCGCGCGCGTCGGTCTCACGGGCCGCGAGGATCATCACCCGAATCAGCTCTCTGGTGGCCAGCAGCAGCGCGTCGCGATCGCGCGCGCACTCGTCACGAATGCGCCCGTGATCATGGCCGACGAGCCCACCGGAAACCTCGACTCGAAGACGTCGTACGAGGTGATGGCGATCCTCCAGGGCCTCGTCGCCGAGGGCAAGACGGTGATTCTGGTGACGCACGAGACCGACATCGCTGCGTACGCGTCGCGCGTCGTCGTCCTCAAGGACGGCCTGATCATCGACGACAAGGCCCAGACTCCACTCAAGGCAGAGGTGGCAGCGTGAACATCTTCACGACATTCAGGCTCGCGATCCGGGCGCTGTGGCGCAACAAGGTCCGCACGCTCTTGACCATGCTCGGCATCGTGTTCGGCATCGGCGCCGTGATCGCGATGGTCGCAGGTGGTCAGGGCGCGCAAGCGTCCGTCAAGGAGGTGTTCGCGAGTCTCGGCACCAACGTGCTCGTGGTCCAGAGCAACGCGGCGCGCGGCGGCGGTGTGTCTGGTGGTGCGGGATCGAAGATGTCGCTCACGTGGGACGACAAGGCCGCGCTCGAGTCCGAGATCCCCACGATCAAGTGGATCGCTCCGGTACTCCAGCAGCGCGGTGCACAGGTTGCCGCGGAGGAGAACAACTGGAACACGGGCGTCGTCGGCACCGATGCGACGTGGTTCAAGATCCGCAACTGGGAAGCAGTAGAGGGAGTGGTGTTCGACGCGGATACTGGCAACGGGAACGCGAAGATCGCTGTCCTCGGCAGGACCGTCGCGACCCAGCTGTTCGGCACGAGCTCCGCGGTCGGTCAGACGGTCCGGCTCGCGGGTCAGCCCTACGAGGTGGTCGGCGTGCTCGCGAAGAAGGGCCAGGGCCCGATGGGCGACAACGACGACACGATGATCATTCCGATCAAGACCTACGAGCAGAAGCTACAAAGTGGTCTCGGCAAGTACATCAACGGCTCGTTGCTGGTCTCGATGCATCAGGACGATCAGGCCGAGCAGACGATCGCAAAGATGACGTCGCTGCTGCGCGATCGCCACAAGCTCGATGCGAACATCGAGGATGACTTCCGGATCCGCAATCCGGCGGAGTTCGCAAAGGCACAGCAGGACTCGACCGAGCGGATCGCAACGCTGCTCGCGATCGTCGCCGCTGTGTCGCTGTTCGTCGGCGGCATCGGCGTCATGAACATCATGCTGGTCAGCGTGATCGAGCGAACGCGAGAGATCGGCATCCGCATGGCGGTCGGTGCCAAGCCGATCGACGTCATGACGCAGTTCCTCGTCGAAGCGATCGTCCTCGCGGCGGTCGGCGGCGCGCTCGGCCTCCTGATGGGCTACGGCGCCGCCCAGTACATGGCCGACTA
>JAYUYE010000995.1:0-2912 GCA_043752985.1 Myxococcales bacterium | reverse complement strand
CGAGCAGCATCTTGAACACCTGCGCGGCGCCCTCCTCGGCGATCTGCTCGAGCGCGCGGCCGAGGTGCTTGGCCTTCATCGGATCGTCGGAGCGCACGCGGCGCAGGAACTCCGGCGCGAAGCTCGGGATGCCGGTGAAGTGGATGATCTCGCCCTCGGTGAGCGCGTCGCCGATCCGCAGCGTGCCGTGGTTTGGGATGCCGATGATGTCACCGGCCCACGCTTCCTCGGCGAGCTCGCGCTCGTTGGCCTGGAACACCATCGCGTTGTGGACGCCGAGCGACTTGCCGGTCCGCGCCACCGTCAGCTTCATGCCGCGCTCGAACCGGCCCGACGCGAGGCGAACAAATGCGATCCGATCGCGGTGCTTCGGATCCATGTTCGCCTGGATCTTGAATACGAAGCCCGAGACTTTCGGCTCGCTCGGATCGACGTTGCGCTCGCGCGCTGGCTGCGGCCGTGGCGGCGGCGCGAGCTTCGCGACGCCCGCGAGCAGCTCCTGCACGCCGAAGTTGTTCACGGCGCTACCGAAGAACACCGGGGTCAGGTGGCCTTCGCGATAGAACTCGAGATCGAACGCGGGGCACAGCTCGCGCACCATCGCGACGTCGTCGCGCAGCTTCGCGACCGCGGTGTCGGGCAGCAGCGCATCGAGCTTGGGATCGGTGAGGCCGGCGACCTTGATCCCTTCCTGGATGTACTCGCCCTTGGAGCGCTCCATCAAAATCAGCTGGTCGGCGAACAGGTCGTAACAGCCGCGAAACTCGCGGCCCATGCCGATCGGCCAGCTCGCCGGCGTGACCTCGAGCTGGAGTTCTTTGCCGACCTCGTCGAGCAGATCGAACGGGTCGCGGCCCTCGCGATCCATCTTGTTGATGAACGTGACGATCGGAACGTTGCGGAGGCGACAGACCTCGAACAGCTTGCGCGTCTGCGCCTCGATGCCCTTCGCGGCGTCGATCACCATGACCGCCGAGTCGACCGCGGTCAGCGTGCGGTAGGTGTCCTCGGAGAAATCTTCGTGGCCCGGTGTGTCGAGCAGGTTGAACGTGCAGCCCGCGTAGTCGAACGTCATCACCGAGGTCGTCACGGAGATGCCGCGCTCGCGCTCGACCTTCATCCAGTCACTGCGCGCGCGCCGGCGATCACCGCGCGCCTTGACCGCGCCGGCGAGCTGGATCGCGCCGCCGAACAGCAGCAGCTTCTCGGTCAGCGTGGTCTTGCCTGCATCCGGGTGCGCGATGATCGCGAACGTGCGGCGCTTCGCGATCTGGGTGGGCAGCTCGGACATGGCGGCGGGACTTATACCCTACTCGAGCTGCAAGCCGCAGTCGGAGCACGCCCCGTCGACGAGCGGCGCCACCGTCCCGCACGCGGGGCACGGCAGGTCCTCCACGGTCGCGTTCGCCGCTGCCTTCACCGCGATCGCGGGAAGGCCTTCTCGCTCGAGGTGGTCGCGCCAGTCACCGCGCACGAGGTCGCCGATCTTCCCGAGATGTTCCTCCTGGACCAGGAGGTGTGTCTTGGTCCCTCAACCTTTGCCGGCGCCCGGAGGGCACCCGACGATCGCAGGGAACCCGGCCTCGAGGCAGCGATCGCGCAGCGCCTTCATCTCGGGGATCGAGCCTGACATCGCCGGGATCAGGGCTTCTCCGTCGAGCAGATCCTCCGCTACAGCGGCGGTGAGTGGCTCATCCATGGGACTCAAGCTATGGCAATTTCCGCCGAGGACGTACTGAAAAAGTGCGCGCCGGAGGGGGTTGTGGGACGGAGTGCCCCGCGAACACGGCGGAGGTGCGACTCTTGGCGTGTTCGTCGCGTCCGGACCTCTGTCGCGACCACCGTTGCAACCACAACCGGTGTACTGTCCGTCCAACTTCAGCCGGGGAGAGTTCGAGTGAAGAATCTGAAAGTCGTAATTTTGGTGTTCGGAATCATGGGCCTTGTCTCCATGTTCCTTCCGATGGGCGGCGGCATGCCGTCGATGTTCAGCCTGTACATGGAATTCGATAAGTTCCAGCTCATCCTGATGCTGGCGGCTTTCGGCGTTCCGACGGCAGTCAGCGCGATGGGTCTGGCCAAGCCGCCCGCTCAGGCGTGGCACGGCATCGCGGCGCTCGCCGGCTTTGCCCTCGCGGCCGTCAAGACTCGCATCTGGTCGTCGATCGCCCACATCATGGACGCGCCCCTGTCGGGCAAGCTCATGCTGATCGCGGTCGTCGGCGGCGTGATCACCTCGATCATGGCGGTCGTCAAGCCGGAGGCGAAGGCGTAATAGCCTTCTCCCTCCCGCGAACGACGACGAGGCGCTGCCCTGAAAGGTGCGGCGCCTCTTCTTGTTTCGGTCGCCTCGGTCGCCTCGGTCGCCTCGGCTACTTCTTGAACAGCTTGTCGAACGCGCGGCGCATCGCACCGGACTTCTTCGTCGCGTTGTAGCCATCGTTGCCGTAGGCGATGCGCGCCGACGGATCGATGCCGTACTGGACGTAGAGCGACAGCAGGTCGTGGACCATGGACGAGATGCCGGTCGTCCGCAGGTCGTAGGACAGGCAGTAGCTGTCCGGCTTGTTCCGGATCATCGCCTTCGCGATGATCATCATGATCACGGGATCGATCAGCTCGCCGTTGCCGTCGAGGTAGTGCTTGTAGCTGAAGAACCGATCCTCGGGCGCGAGCTCGGCGGCCCCCTGGCCCTCCTGCTTCGGAGCGCGCATGTTCTGGATCGTGCGGTACTCGTGCTCGACGTACGCGGCGATCGAGTTGTTCTCGTCGCGCTTCTCGTACTCGACGAACTTGCGGAACGCGTCGAACAGGTTCTTCGGGTTCGCGTAGGCGCCGGAGATCAAGTAGTAGAACACCGCGCCGAGCGAGTAGATGTCGGCCGGGCGACCGACGCTCTTCTGGACGCGGCC
>JAYUYE010000994.1:0-2916 GCA_043752985.1 Myxococcales bacterium | reverse complement strand
TCCTCGTTTCGCCCGAGCGCCTCGGACAGCTCGTCGACCGTGGCGACCTGGATCTGGGCAATGTTGCGGAGCTCGTGGCCGACGCCGCCGGCGAGCGTGCCGAGCGTTGCGCGCCGCTCGGCGAGGAGCAGCTGCGTGCGAGACTGGTCGAGCTGATCCTCGATCGATGCCAGCGCCGCGCGCAGTGCATCCTGGGCGCAGCGGAGCTCGCGGACGTCGCGCGCTACGATCACGATGCCCTCGAGGATTCCCTGCTGCGAGTGAACGGGCGATCCCGTGACCGAGACCGGCACGCGCTCACCGGTCCTGGTGACCAGCCACGACTCCTCGCGGCGGAGCACGTCACCCTCTTCGATCCGGCGGCGCACGACGCTGCGCAGCCCCGAGCTCTCGTCCACGAGCAGCTTCGCGATCGGCAACGAGCGGAGCTCATCGAGCGTGTAACCGCTGACCGTCGCCGCGGCCGCATTGGCGAGCGTGATGCGGCCCTCGACATCGACGACGAGCACTGCATCGACCATCGCCTCGAGTACGTGCTCGAACACTGAGGGAAAAACTCTAACATGGTAAACGTGGGGTATTGGAGACGTTGGGCTCACCACCACCACACGTGCCGGGCTTTCGTCTTGATCGCCTGATCGGCGAGGGCGGCTTTGGCCAGGTCTGGCACGCGATGCGTGACCCAGGTGACGAGGTCGTCGCACTCAAGATCCTCCACCTCGAGCTCGTGCGCTCGATCGACGCCTTGACCCGGTTCCAGCGCGAGCTCGAGGCGATCGAGCGCCTGCGCCATCCCAACGTCGTCCGCGCGATCGATCACGGCTCGCTCGACGACGGGCGGCCCTACCTCGTGCTCGAGTACGTCGAGGGGCCCAGCCTGCGTGAGGTGATCCACGAGCGCGGCGCCGTCCCGCCCGCGGAGATGCTGGCGATCCTCGAGCCGCTGTGCGAGGCACTCGGTGTGGCACATGCAGCGGGGCTCGTGCACCGAGATGTCAAGGCGTCGAACGTGATCCTCGCGCACCAGGACGGCGTGCTGCGGCCGGTGCTACTCGACTTCGGCCTCGTCAAGCTGCTCGACCAGGAAGGCCCGGGCCTGACGTCGTCGCGCAGCATGCTCGGCACGCCAGCAGCGATGTCGCCGGAGCAGATGCGCGGCCAACCGGTCGACGCGCGCACGGACGTCTACGCGCTCGGCCTCCTCGCGTTCCACGTGCTCACGGGACAGCCCGCCTTCGGCGGCGCGCCCGGCGTGGTGCAGAGCTACATGCAGATCCATGGCGCGCGGCCGCGGCCATCGAGCAAGGTAGATATCGACCCGGCGATCGACGAGCCGATCGCGCGGGCACTCGCGCCGGAGCCGGCGGCTCGGTTCCCAACGCCGCGCGCGCTGTTCGAAGCACTTCACGCCGTGATCCATCCGGCTGCCGGCACCGAGATCGATGTGATCGCGCTGTACAGCGAAGGCGCCGCGTCGGCGATCGCGAAGCTTACCGCCCTCGCAGGCACCGCCGGCATGACAATCGCGCTGACCGCACCGGACAGCGTGCTTGCGGTGGCACCGACCGGGCAGGTCGATGTCCCGGCACTGCGCGCCGCGCTCGAGCCGTTCGCAACGACTGCGAGGGTCGCCGTCGGCAAGAGCCGGGCAGCGATCCAGGGTACCGTCGTGGACGGCCCGGCGCTCGACGTCGAAGCGTGGGCGCCGTACCCGCTCGGCGATGGGCTCTGGATCGCCGAAGACCTGTAAGATTGCCGCGTGGCTCGCTGTGTCACCTGTCACCGCAGGCTCGCGTCGGGTGCTGCGTGTCCCGAGCACGGCGGCGCGCCCGCGCCCGCGTCAGCTGCGCCTGCCGCTGCGAAGCCGGCGTGGACGCAGGCAGTCGGCGAGTTGATCGGAAGCGGCGGCTTCGCGTCGGTGTGGGCGATTCCCGGGGGCGTGCTCAAGATCGCGCACGCAGATCACGATCTCGCGCGCAGTCGCCTCGCACGCGAAGCCGAGGCGCTCGGCACGATCGGCGCGCCCGCGGTCCCACGGCTCGACGGACATGGCGTCCTCGCCGATGGCCGCGCGTGGATCGCGATGGAGCGGATCACCGGCGCGAGCGTCGCCGACCTGACGACCGCCGGGCCGATGCGCGCAGACAAAGCGGTCGCCACCACGATGGCGATCCTCGATGCGTTGATGCGCGTCCACGCCGCGCGCTGGGTGCATCGCGATCTCAAGCCCGACAACCTCGTCCGGCGCGCGGACGGTACGGTTGTCGTTCTCGACCTCGGCCTCGTCCGCAAGCTCCCGAGCGACCCCGACGACCCCACGCGCGCCAACGTCGCGGTCGGATCGCTCGAGTACATGCCACCCGAGCAACTGGTTGATGCGGCCTCCGTCGACGTCCGCGCCGACATCTACGCCGTCGGCTGCATTCTCTACGAGCTGTGCGCAGGTCGCCCGCCGTTCATCGGTGATGCGGCCGCGCTCGAGCGCGCGCACGCGGCGCTGCGTCCTCCTCGGCTCGGTGCGATGGCGGCGGTCCCGGGCGTCGTCGAGGCAATCTGCATGGACTGTCTTGCCAAGGATCCAACGAAGCGTCCGCGCGACGCCGCTGATCTGCGCGCGCGTCTCCTCGCGACGCGTGACACGCCATCGATCGCGCGGAGCATGCCGGCGATCTCGCAGATCTCCGAGAGCAAGCAGCCGGTCGTGCTGATCTGGGTCGAGCTCTCGAAGGTCGACCGAGCCGTGCTCGCGATGCTGACTGCGCGACACGTCCTCGTGATCTCGCAACGTGGGCGTCGCGTGTTCGGCGCACTCCTCGGCTCGGTGCATGCAGATCCAGCGACGACCGCGATCGCACTTGCGCGCGATCTCGCGGCGGCCGGTGCTCGCGTCGCCGTGCACCTCGATGCACTGCGGAT
>JAYUYE010000993.1:0-7280 GCA_043752985.1 Myxococcales bacterium | reverse complement strand
GTTGAGCTTGCGCTGGGTGACGATCGTGTTCTCGGCCTTGCCGAACAGATGCGTCTGCGCGGTCGCGAGCGCGACGATGCGATAGCGGGTCAGGTTGTCCGGCATCCGGACGGTCAGCGACACCTTGCCGTCGGCGTTGGTCTTGAGGCGCGGCGAGAACACCGCGTTCGCGCGAAAGTCCTTGCGCGACTGCACGACGTTTGGGGATCTCATGCTCACGTTCGGGACCGAGAAGGTCCGGCCCCGCATTCCACCGTGTCCGCCTCCGACGCCATACCCGGCTCCCGTGCTCATGCCATCGAGGTTCGTGCGCGTGAACCCGGGCACGCCGGCGAGCTGAGAAGCGGAGTCGTGGACGAGCTCGAGCGTCGAGGTTCTCCGGGTGCCGGCCGTCACCGCGCGATAGAACGGCGCGAGCGGATCTGCGTGCGACTTACCCGCGAGTGCGAGCACTGCCTCGTCGACCACGATCATCGCGACCTCGGCATTCGCCATCGGCTTGTCGCCGTGGCGGACCTCGACGTCGAACGTGGCGTCTTCACCGGGGCTGATCAACGCCTTGGTCGAGCGCGTCTTCATCACGAGCCGTGCACTTTCGACTTCGACCTCGAGGTTGACCTCGGCGGACGTCGACTCCGGTAGCGGCAGGGTCGAGCCCGGCTGCTGGTGCCGCCGCTTGGCCGAGCGATCGACGAGGACGTGAACGTTCTGGAGGAACGCGGGCTCGATCGGGAGCTGGACGATCGTCGACGGCGCGGTCAGCTCGACTCGCTTCTGCTTGACGATGCCTTGCCGCGCGTACGTCACGACCGCAGTCGCGGGGACGATCTTCGAGCGGATCTCGACGCTGGCCACCTCACCGAGTCCGTAGATCGTGCGATCGGGAACCAGGGAGAGATCGCGGTCGTCATCGCGGCCGAACCACGGGATGGCGTACTGCGCCGAGTTGGTGCGGCCGCGTGGGTCGGTGATCCGCGCCGTTGCGATGTAGGACGTCATGAGATCGCGGCGCTTCCACGGACATGTCACGGGCGCATCGCCGCTGACGAGGTTGCAGCTCTGGGTGTCGACGATCTTCGCGTCACTGCGATCGCGCTCCGATCCGAGCACGCCTTCGAGCTCGAGCCTGATCGCGACTCCGCGCACCGGGGTTCCATCGATGTCGGTGACGACCGCTTCGAGCATCTCCGGAGACTTCGGCGTCGCGCGGACGCCGACGTAGTAACTGCTCGGGTGCACGAGGATGTCGCGCGAGCTCGCTCGGATCATGACCCGGTCGAGGTCGCGCACCGCAGCATCGACGGACAGCACGCTCGGTGCGTGATCGGGCAGGGCCGTGATTCCGTAGACGATGTTCGACGTCGACCCGCCAGATAGCTTGAACGAGTCACCCTTCGAGACCTGGTTGGGCCATGCCCCGTCGTCGCCGCGCTTGCGCGCTGGTCGGAACGTGAACGCGTCCCACCCGGCTGGCCGGAACGTCGCTGGGCGGAGCGTCGCGTCCCATCCGATCGACGCACCGGCGAGCCCACCGCCGGCATAATACTTCGCCTCCGCACTCATCTCGATGCTCTCCCCGACGATCAGGGGCGTGACGCCCGCGTGCGTGACGTCCTCATCGAGCGAGACCGAGAACGCCGGCGTGCGGAACTCCTCGATCTTGATCGCGTGGCGGATCGAATGCGTGCGCGTCGCCAGCGTGAACGTGGCGGGTCCGAGATTGACCGTCGGCGGTAGCGAGACCTCGAGATCGAACCCGCCCTGATCCGAGAGTGCGGCACTGCCGCTCGCGATCTTGTTGCCGCGCGAATCATCGAGGTGCCATGCGACGGCCTCGCCCTGGTGCGGCAGCGCGAGGTCCGGGTTGACGCCGTCGTGCGTGTAGCGAACCCAGCCCTTGAGATAGACCGGCTCGCTCGGCTTGTAGAGGAAGCGATCGTCGGAGACGTACCAGCGTGCGCTCTCGGTCCGGAGCGCCTTCTCGTGGACCTGCACGGCGGTGAACACCGAGTCCGTCGGAGTCTGCGCGACCAGCACCGCGGACGGTCCGGGCCGGGAGTTGAACGAGCTGTAGTCGTCGTCATCGCTCGGTGCCTTCGCTGCAGGCGCAGCCGCGCGCGGCGGTAGCTCGAACGACACGTGTCCTTCGAGGTCGGTCGCGTTCGTCGATGTCGTGGTGCCGCGGCGCGAGACGATCAAGGAGCTCGTCACACCTGGGAGCGGCGCGAGGAAGCTCGTGGTCGGGCTGATGTCCTGGACCCACGCGCTGATCTTCTCGCCGTCGATCCGCGCGGTCATCCCGAGCCGGGTGACCTGGATCCAGGCGATCGCCTTGCTCGGAAGATCGTGGTTGCGTGTCCCGGCGACCGGCGTTGCGGTTGCGATCGCGATCACGTGGCCGGTACCCGTCGCCGCGAGTGCGGGCCGTAGATCGACGCGAAGATCAGCCGAAAAAGTGCGACCGACCGGGTAGCTGTTGTCGAGGATCTTCTTGCCGGGTGGCGTGGAGCTGCGCCCTGCCTCGAACAGCTCGTAGGCGAAGTAGTCGCCCGGCGTGACCTGGAACAGCTGCACGCGCATCGCGCTCACTGCCTGGGCGCTCACCACCCACTGCGGAAGCTGGAACCGCGGATCGAGGATCTGCAGCCCGGTCTCGGCGGCCAGCATCGGCGAGAACCGCTGGCGGGTCACCGTGAACGCGATCGTGCGCGGCCCGGTCACCGGCTGGCCGTAGATATCGACGAGACCGGTGCCGACCGAGATCGTATAGCGCTTGCCGACGGTATTCGGGGTCCAGAACGCAACCGCGGATCCATCACTGGGCCGGTCGGCAAACTCCTCGCCGTCGATCTGGAACTTGTTCGAGCGGTACGTCGCGACGTCGAGCGGCGTCGACATCTCGACGCTCAGATAGCTCTGTGCGGAGCACGCCGTCGCCATGCGCGCCCGCAGCTCGTCGCAGGCCACGCCGTTGACGACGAACGGCGACACGACCGTGAACTGCGTCGACGAGAGCCGCTTGCTACGCAGCGGACCTTCGTCCGATGGTGCGCCCGCCTTCAGCAGGACCTGCGCCTCGATGCCAGCAGGCCACTCCGTCTGGGGCGCGAGCAGGATCGTGTTCGGCGCGAGCTGCGCGCCCGGGTTCACTCCGAGGCTCGGATTCTTTGCCCACAACCGCTGTGCCGCCTGGTGATCGATCACGCGGAACGCGAGCGGCTTGCCCTTGACGGTCTCGACGTGGAGAACCGGCAGCAGCTGGTTCGCATCGAACTTCTGATCGAGCTCGATCGCGATCGGTGAGTCGGTGCGCAGGTTCGACGGATAGCTCCCGCGGATCGCGACCGGCGCGGTCGAGAACTCGCCTTTCGCAGGTGCGGCGAGGACGTTGCCCGAGATCGCGCGAATGCCCGCAGCGACGGTGACCTTGAACGGTGTCGCCTGTGCGAGGCGCGATCGGGTCGGCGTGAACGCGAGCACGCGGGTGTCGATCCAGCGCCAGCCGCCTGCGACGGCGGGCTCGATCGTGATCGCGGGCTTCGGCGCGCCGATGCCGACCTCGGCAACCGGGATCATCGGCTCGTCGAACCGCACGCGGATCACGGCCTCGGCGTCGACGTCACCCGAGGGCAGGATCTGCGGCGGGTTCAAGGGAACGACCGGCTGCGCGGGTGGTGGTGGCGGTGTGGTGCGCGTCGGCAGCGAGCCTCTGGCGTCGGCGACCGAGTTGCCGACGGGAACCACGAACGCGATCGGTTGGGTCGGACCGGTGCGCGGCGGTGGCAGCGAAGGTGCGCGGGTCGCGGGTGCCTTTGCATTCGCCGCCGCGAGATCGGGGAGCGGCTCGAGGCGCGCGACGAGTGCAGCGGTATCCGCTGCCGACAGGTCCGTGATCTTGACGTCGGGAGAGGTCACCTGCGCGTCGGGCGTGCGGGACGTGATCGCGCCCGTCAGGACCGTTTCATCGAGCGGGACGGTCGCGCGAGCACCGGATCCCGAGGGCGCTGCCAGGACCGGCGCGGTGGCGACGAGCGGGGCAGGTCCCGGGCGGGTCGCGGTGGGCGGGGTGCGGCAGCCTCCGGCCGCGGTCGTCGCTGCCGCCCACACGCACATCAGGGAGTGAAACCGGGTCCGGCGCATGGCTCCACGGACACCGTCTGCCGCGGCCGGGTTCCCAGCATCGACGGCCGATCAATCGAGCAGGCGGTACAGCACGCCGTCCTCGATCGAGCACAGGTGCGAGCCGACGCCGACCAGGAGGTGCGAGTGGTAGCCGGTGCCGATCGCGGCGGAGTGCCCGGTCCGCGGATCGAGCTGGTACAGCGTGCCGTTATCGACCGCGAACACGGCGTCGCGTGCCGCGGCGACCGCGGTGGTCAGCGGCCAGTTTCCGGGGAGTGGCGTGAAGCTGCCGGTGCGCGCATCGATCCGATACAGCGAGCCATCGCGTTCCCAGGCGAGGACGAACGCACCGATGCCAGCGAGGTGCACCGGGTCCCAGCGGCCGGGCAGCTGCGTGCGATCACCGGTCTCCGGATCGACGCGGTAGAGCGAGTGATCGATCGCGACGCACAGTCCGTCGCGCGTGGCTGCTGCTGCTGCCACACCGTTCCATGTGCCCGCGAGGCGGTGGTGCGTGCCGTCTGCCGCCGACACCGCGTACAGCGTGCCATCGGTCTCCCACGCATAGAGCTTCGCGCCGGTGCCGACGAGTGCCCGCGTCTGCCAGCGATTGGTCAGCGCGTCATACGCGCCAGTCCTCGGATCGACCCGATAGAGAATCGTGTTGTCGACGACGTACAGCCGATCGCCCGCCGCGGCTGCGACCGTCGTCTGACTCCACGATCCGGCGAGGCGCTCGAACTTCGCGGTGACCATGAAAAAGGCTACCCCGACCACGACATCTACGCCCGGGTGTATGGCGATGAGCGGATCACGCGGCGGCTAACTGCGTGCGATCGCACGCGTGAGCGACTGGCCCGAGAATTGGAGCAGGGAGGCCGTGCTCGTTTCCCTCGTGATCGCCCGGGTCATCGCCGAGAGCGGTGCGCCGATGCCGGCGCTGACCGACGACGCGGTCCTCATGATCAAG
Organism: Myxococcales bacterium; assembly: GCA_043752985.1. Lineage (GTDB taxonomy): Bacteria > Myxococcota_A > Polyangia > Haliangiales > Haliangiaceae > JABFXX01. Next base: position 2,188 of record JAYUYE010000993.1, on the reverse strand, counting down.
CGGACCCATGTCGTGGTCGGCGATGGCTGCGTTCAGGATCCCGGCATTCGCGACGCGGGCGTCGCCGATGCGCCGGATGACAGCGTGCTGATCGATGCCGGCACGGATGCGGGTGCTGGTGATGCGGGTACGCCCGATGCGGGTTGCACGTCGATCCCGGGCGACGCGATCACGCTCGTGGTGCAGCCGCGCTTCACGACGGATCCGCAAGGCATGCGGTTCGCGCTGCTGTTCGTGACGCCGTCGCGGCCGATCGTCGAGACCAAGTCGTCGTACCTGTTCGAAGACCTCGCGACCGTGACCGCGCCCAAGATCGAGGTTCACACCCGTCGCGTCGAGGATCCGGATCTCGGCAAGCAGTGCTCTTCGGGCTGCGGATACCAGGACGAGGAAGAGTCTGGCGGTTGCGGGTCGGGCGCGAGCTGGGATCCGCCGCTGTTCGGCGACGGCGGCCTCGGCGATGGCGGACTCGTGGTCGAGACGATCGGGCCGTACGAGGTCCTTCGCGCGGAGCCCGCGGATGCGAACGAGCTCGCGACCTGGCTCACCGGACTCAACTATGTCTACGACCAAGGCGACCTCGATGCGGTCGCGCCGTACATCGCGCTCGACTACACGGTGATCGCGGTGCGCGTCGCAGTGGGTCAGCCGACGACGACGACGTTTGCGCCGATCGCGCTGACCTATCCCGGCAGTGAGCTCCGGCTGCCTGTCGCGTTCGGCACGGCCTCGACGAACGTGGCGACCGCCGTCTACATCGCCGCCGATGGCCGCTACGATCTTCCGGGCGCCGACGTGCGGTTCGCGGATCGCACCGGCTGGGGCGATTCCGGGTTCCTCACGCGGAACGACGTGGTGCTCGATAGCGACGGGCTCCCTGCCAACGACCCCGTCGCGCAGCGCCTCGCCAATGATCCGACCGAGCGCGAGGTCATCGTTCAGGAGAAGATCATCCGCGTGCCGGTCTCGGAGTGCGACGACGACATCGGCTGCTGCGGCAACTGCAGCGCCGGGCGCCACCGCGTCCGTCCCGACATGATCGTGGTGGTGCTCGCCTGTGGGTTCATCCTGCGTCGCACGGGTCGCCGCCACCGCGAATAGCGGAGCAGGGTCGCTCGAAGGGGATCAGGACGATGCCGGGTCGGTTCACCCCGGACTGGCCGAGCGGGGATCCGCGCGACTACGGCGAGCCCGACCGCTCGCGGCCGTGATCCGCTAGCCGCGGCCGCGTCGCTGGCCGTGCGAGCCGCGCTTGCCCGGTGGTCCACCGCGACCCGACGGTCCGCCGCGACCGGGCGGTCCGCCGCGACCGGGCGGTCTGCCGCGACCCGGAGGTCCAGGTGCTTTCTTCGGCGGTCCCTGGCGCTGCGGTTGCTGTTGCGGCTTCGGCGGTTGCTTCGTCTGGCCGGGTGGCGGCAACAGCGCGGCGACCTCTTGCTCGTTGAGGTTGCGCCAGCGACCGAGTGCGAGCGAACCAAGGCGGATGTGCATGATCCGCACGCGCTGCAGCGCTTCGACGCTGTAGCCGAGTGCCTCGCACATCCGGCGGAGCTGACGGTTGAGGCCCTGGGTCAGGATGATCTTGAAGACCTTGGCGCCGAGCTTCTCGACCTTGCACTTCTTGGTCGTCGCATCGGAGAGCCGGACGCCCGACGCCATCCCGGTCAGAAACTCCGGCGTCACCGCGCGATCGACGGCGACGACGTACTCCTTCTCGTGCTGGTGCTCGGCGCGCAGCACCTCGTTGACGATGTCGCCGTCATTGGTGAGCAGGATCAGGCCCTCGGAGTCCTTGTCGAGGCGGCCGATCGGAAACACTCGCTCCGCGTGATCGACGAAGTCGACGATATTCCCCTCGACGTGGCGCTCGGTCGTGCAGGTGATCCCGGTGGGCTTGTTGAGCGCGATGTAGACGGGCTTGGTCAGCTTGCGAGCTTTGCCGACCCGCTCGCCGTCGAGGTAGACCTCGTCCGCGTCTTCGACCTGGGTGCCGAGGCCGGCGGGGACACCGTTCACGGTGACCCGACCCTCGGAAATGAAGGTGTCGGCCTCGCGGCGCGAGCAGGCACCTGATTCTGATAGGAACTTGTTCAGGCGCACGGGACGCGAAGAACATACACTGTGGGTCGCTTGCGGCTGCTCCTCGTCACACCTCCGATGACGCAGCTCAATACGCCGTACCCCGCGA
>JAYUYE010000992.1:0-2920 GCA_043752985.1 Myxococcales bacterium | reverse complement strand
ACTGACAAGCCGCGCGGCCACGCCGAGGCGCTCACCAAGAAGGCGACGGAGCAGTACATCGCCGGCAACTTCAGCAGCGCGGAAGGCTTGTACAAGCAGGCGCTCGGCGCGAATCGCGGGTTCGCCCCCGCGCACAAGGGCCTCGGCTTCCTTTACCAGCGCATCGGCAACAAGGCGAAGGCGATCGATTCGCTCCGCACGTATCTCAAGCTCGTCCCGAACGCCAAGGATGCGGACGCCGTCACCAAGCGCCTCGAACAGCTCGGAGGTGCTCGATGAAGCTCGTGAGTAACCTGCTCGTGATCGCGATGAGCGCCAGTCCCGGATGGGCCGAGCCGACGCAGGTGTTCCCGCTGAACGGAGAGGAGCTTCCCGCGGAGCGTCGCGGCACCGCCGAGCGGCTGACACGTGCGATCGCGGATTCGATCGACGCCGATGTCTCGAGCGTCGCGATCGAGGACGCCGCCGGCCTGCTCGATTGTGACGTCGAGGTCACGAGCTGTCTCGAGCTCGTCTCGAAGTCCGTCGGCAACAAGCAGCTCGTGTTCGGCACGATCCGTCCCGGCAAGGGCAAGACCCTCAAGGTCACGCTGACGCGGTTCCGCCCGGGACCGGATCGCCAGCAGCAGACCTACGAGATCACCGGGGAGAAGGAAGCGTATCCGGACGAGCTCGTGCGCAAGGCTGCACCGCTGTTCGGCGGGGCGAAGCCCGCGCCCATCGACACGCTCCCCGACGAGCCCGATCCCGTTCCGGGCATCACCGACCCGGTCGAACCGACCGACGCGCCGGCGCCTGGCAAGATCACCGCAGCGACATGGGGACTGGTCGGCGGCGGTGCACTCGGCGTCGCGATCGGCATCGGCTTCCGCGTGTCGGCGAGCGGGATCGCCGGTGACGTCGCCAGCTTTCCGGAGCCGCAGACGCGATCGGACTTCACGCGGCTCAATGCGCTCGAAGATCGCGGAGTGCTCCACACGCGCGTGGGCGCCGCACTGATCGTCGTTGGAGGTGCCGCGCTCGGCGTCGGCATCGTGCGTGCCGTGTTGCAGCGGAAGGCGCCTGCGCGCGAACAGCATGTCGTGGGTGTCACTCCGATCCGCGGCGGGGCGGCGATCACGATCACCTGGGGGATGGAATGAACTACGGGCTCGTCATCGTCGCGATCACGGGTTGCTCGTTCCCCACGCCCTCGGAGAAGTACGCCTGCGTGACAACCGCAGACTGCGAAGGCTCCCGCGTGTGCGACCAAGGCTTCTGCGTGGTCTCCGGCGGCAACGCAGTCGACTCGGGGTCCGACGTTCTACCGCCAGATGGAGGCCCGCGATTCGCCTGCGCCGGCTGGACGCCGCGGCACTTCGACCCATGTGCGATCCCGCAGCCGACCGGTCCCCTCGCGCTGACCACGGCAGGCACGTACGACTACGACACGACCACCGGCGTACTCAAGGACACGCTCGGCAACCCGATGGCATCGCCGCCCAGCATGATCATCACAACCGGTGCGGGGCGGATTGTCTCCGTTGATTCCCTCGATCTCGGGCCGACGAGCATCCTGCGCGTCATCGGGATGGAGCCACTGATCGTCGCGGCCTGGACCACGATCGCCGTGTCGGGGACGATCGACGCCTCGAGCTCCGCGCTCGCTGCCGGCCCCGGCGCGAATCCGACCAGCTGCGCCATGCGCGCGTCGATCATCGGTCAGAGCAACGTCAATGGCGCGGGTGGCGGCGGCGGCGGCGGGTTCGCTGCGTTCGGCGGTCGCGGCGGCGACTGCAACATCGGCGGCGCCGGAGGCATTGGCGGCACCCTGATCGCGGTTCCGCTGCTGCTCGGTGGCTGCGCTGGTGCAAACGGCGGAGCGGGTGAACAACTCGGTGGTCTCGGCGGCGCAGGCGGTGGTGCTCTCCAGCTCACCGCGCGCATGGATGTCACCCTCGCTGGAACGGCGCGGGTCACCACGGGCGGATCCGGTGGCACAGGCGCGTCCTCGAACGGTAACCAAGCCGACGGTGGCGGTGGCGGCGGTGGCGCGGGCGGCATGATCGGGTTGCAGGGCGCGACGCTCACCGTGACCGCGGGCGCGATCCTCGCGGCCAACGGCGGCGGTGGCGGACAGGGTTCGAACACTGCGCCCGGGGGCCACGGTACGAACGGCCAGCTCGGCGCCCTGCGTGCATCGGGTGGCATCGGCGGTGACGCCGGTAACGGTGGCCCGGGCGGCGCACTCGCAGCGCCCAATGGCCAGAGTGGAAACAACGACGCCGCCGATGGTGGCGGCGGCGGCGGTGGCGCGATCGGCTACATCGCGCTGGCGAGCGCAGCGGCAGCGACGACCGGCGGCGCGACGATCTCGCCCGCGCCGACGCTCATCGCGCCGTAGGGTCAGAGCGCGTCGTCGAGATCTTTTTCGACCTCGTCGTACTTCGTGAAGTCGAGCTTCGCCGACTACGTGCGATCGACCGAGATCAGTTGAGGACGGAGAGCCGTCGCCGCACTTCTGCGAGCAGGCGCCGAACGATCACCTCGGGGTGATATTCGGGTCCGAGATTGGCGAGGCGGACACTGCTCGCGAGCGCTTGATCGAGCGCATCGCGGTACTCGTCGACCGGCCCAGCGAGGGCGACCGCGAGAACCGAGTCGATCTTCTCGAGCGGATCACGCTCGAAGTAGATGACTTCGAATAGCGACAGCATGAGACCGGTCGTGCGTTGTGAGAGCTCCACGTCGTCGACGATGATAAGCAGTTCGCGGCCGAAGCTGTAGTACTCACGCTGCACTCGCGATCGAAAGATCGTCATTGCGAGTTTCTCGGTGAGAGTTTCTCCACACGCACACGCTGCGCAGCCGGCCAGCGACCGCGGGAGCGCAGCGATGGTTCGACCACTGTCCGCGTGCGCAGTCGTCGCACGATCGCAGC
>JAYUYE010000991.1:0-2924 GCA_043752985.1 Myxococcales bacterium | reverse complement strand
AGGATCAGACCGACGGCTCGAATGGCCACGACGACGACGCCGCGGATCATCAGGAGACGCAGGCGATCGCGGTCCGTCAGCCGCGGCAGATGATCCCCGACGGCGAAGGTGACTTCGAGGACGTGCCGGCATCGAACATGCGCAAGCGGATCGCCGCACGCCTGACCGAAGCCAAGCGCGATGTCCCGCACTTCTATCTGATGCGGAAGCTCGACGCTGCGCCGCTGCTCGCGTTCCGCGGCCGGCTCAACGAGCTGCTCGGCGCCCAGAGCGGAGCGAGCGAGCGAACGCTCGCGAGCGGGGATCGCCTCAAGGTCAGCGTCAACGACCTCATCATCAAGGCGGTCGCGCTCGCGCTACGCCGCGTCCCCGAGTGCAATGCGAGCTGGGAAGGCGATGCGATTCGCCGCTACCGCCGCGTCCACGTCGGCGTCGCCGTCGCGATCGAGGACGGCCTTGTCACGCCGGTCGTGCGCGATGCAGATCAGAAGGGCATCGGCGCGATCGCCGCGGAGGTCAAGGATCTCGCCGAGCGTGCAAAGAAGCGCGGCCTCAAGGGCCACGAGATCAGCGGCTCGACGTTCACCGTCTCGAACCTCGGGATGATGGGCGTCGAGCGGTTCACCGCGATCATCAACCCGCCCGAGAGCGGCATCCTCGCGATCGGCGCGACCGTCGACGAGCCGGTGATCGTCAAGGACCAGATTGTCCCGGGCAAGCGGATGACCGTGACCATGTCGTGCGACCACCGCGTGATCGACGGTGCGCTCGGTGCGCGCTGGCTCCAGGCGTTCGCGGAGCTGTTCGAGAAGCCGGAGTCGCTCGCGCTGTGAGCGACGAGGCGACCTACGACGTCATCGTGATCGGCTCGGGGCCTGGCGGCTACGTCGCGGCGATCCGCGCCGCGCAGCTCGGGCTCAAGACCGCCTGCATCGAGCGCGAGAGCCTCGGCGGCATCTGCCTGAACTGGGGCTGCATCCCGACAAAGGCCCTGCTCCGCTCCGCCGAAGTGCTCGACACGTTCAAGCACGCGACCGAGTTCGGCATCAAGGTCGGTACCGTCGAGGCCGACTTCCCCGCGATCATCGCGCGTAGCCGCGGCGTCGCCGACAAGGTGTCCAAGGGCATCGGCTTTCTGTTCAAGAAGAACAAGATCGACTCGATCATGGGCACCGCGAAGCTGTTGCCGCGCGCGGGCGCATGGAAGCCGCACCAGATCGAGGTCATCGCGGAGGGTGGAAAGCGGACGCTCGTGGCCAAGCACGTCATCATCGCGACCGGCGCACGCGCGCGATCGCTGCCGGGTATCGAGATCGACGGCATGCGGATCATCGAGTACCGCAAGGCGATGACCCTGCCCGAGCAGCCGAAGTCGCTCGTCGTGCTCGGCGCCGGCGCGATCGGTGTCGAGTTCGCATCGTTTTATCGCTCGCTCGGCACCGAGGTCACGATCGTCGAGTTCATGCCACGCCTCGTCCCGAACGAGGATTCGGAGATCAGCAAGGAGCTCGCGCGCGCGTTCGACAAGCGCGGGATCAAGACGCTGCTCGACGCCAAGCTGACGTCGGCGAAGCCGGGCAGCGACAAGGTCGTGATGATCGTGGAGCCCAAGGGCGCGCCTGGCGCACCGTCGCGCGATTCAGCCGCCGCTGCGATCACGCTGGAGGCGGACATCCTGCTCGTCGCCGTCGGCGTTTCGGCCAACACCGAGAACCTCGGTCTCGAGGCGCACGGCATCCAGTTCGACCGCGGCTACATCAAGGTCGACGCCGAGAACAAGTGCGGCGACGGGCTGTGGGCGATCGGCGATGTGATCGGTCGGGGGCTCGCGCACGTCGCGTCCTCGGAGGGGGTGTTCGTTGCGGAGAAGATCGCGGGCGTTCACGCAGAGCCGGTGCACTACGACGCGATTCCAGCGTGCACGTACTGCTCGCCGGAGATCGCCTCGCTCGGGCTGACCGAGGAGAAGGCGCAGGCGCAGAACATTCCGGTCAAGGTCGGCAAGTTCCCGTTCACGGCGCTCGCGAAGGCGCGTGCCGCCGGTGAGACCGCGGGCTTCGTGAAGGTGCTGTGGCACGCGGAGACCGGCGCGCTCGTCGGTGCTCACCTGATCGGCCCCGCCGTGACGGACCTGATCGCCGAGCTCACGCTCGCGAAGACCACCGAGGTCAACGCGGAGAGCCTGATCTCCACGATCCACGCGCACCCGACGTTCGCCGAGGCGATCAAGAGCGCGACCGAGGCTGCGCTCGGCCACGCGATCGATCTCTGATCTTGAGTCGAGGACGCCGAGGCGCCTGCGCGCGCGTCGACCGGCTGGTTTCCAGCTGGCGAGCCGGCCCAAGCCGTGGCACACGATGGTGATGCGCCGCACTGCCCTCGCCTTCGTACTGCTCGCAGCCTGCGGATCCTCGGAGTCGAAGCAGCCGGCCGCGGGCTCGGCGGGCTCGGGCTCGGCGGGCTCGGGCTCGGCGGCGAACTACGAAGCGCTCGGCACGAAGCCCGCGAATGCGCGGCGCCCCACGCCACCGCCCGGGATCGAAAGCAAGGCGCTCGCGGTCGGCACGAAGGTTCCTGCACTCTCGCTCCTCGACGCGGCGGGCGCACCGTGGCAGCTCACTGACTCCCTCGCGAAGCAGGCGCGCGTGATGCTCGTGTTCTATCGCGGCGACTGGTGACCCCATTGCCGCAAGCAACTCGGTGAGTTGCAATCGAAGCAAGCCGACTTCTCCGCGAAGGGTCTTGGCCTCGTCGCGATCTCCGTCGACGAGGTCGCGACCGGCCGTGCGATGACGGACAAGCTCGGGCTCGGGTTCCCGATCCTGTCGGATCCGAAGGCCGAGGTGATCCGCGCGTTCGGCGTGCTCGACGAGGATACCGAGATCGCGTGGCCGTCGATCTTCGTCATTGGCAGTGACGGAACG
>JAYUYE010000990.1:0-2926 GCA_043752985.1 Myxococcales bacterium | reverse complement strand
AAATGCGCGGTCTGCATCGAGCTCGCCATCCGCCGCCGCGATTCCATTCGCGAACGCGAGTGATGCCAGCAGCGCCATCGCGCGCAGGTTCATGGCTTGGTCTTGGAGAACCCGGTCGGAAGCGCGCTGCCGTCAGGACGAAAGCCCTCCATCGTCAACGAGTCGCGCCGAACGCGCAGGATCGTCGCCGAGTGAGTCTTCTCCGAGTACTCGGTCCAGAAGCCGGTGCCGTTGTCGTAGAGATCCGCTCCCGCTCCGCCGGAGACGACATACACGGTGGCGTTGGCGTTGGACGTCTGCACCTGCTTGTTGACCAGCGGCTTGGTGACCTCGTAGTCGTGGTCGTGCCCATTGAGTACGAGATCGATGTGGTACTGGTCCACGAGCGGTCCCCACGCATCCTGCAGTGTGACGCTCGAGCCGTGACGCGTGGACGCCGACCACATGGGCTGGTGGTGCATGAACAGCTTCCAGCGCGCGTTGACGCTCGCTGCGAAGTCCGTGGCAATCGCTTGCTTGAATGCCCCCGTGATCGAATTGATGTCCTCCGGGCTGTCGTTCGCCACCGTGATGTGTGCGTGACCGTAGTCGAAACCAAAGTTCTCCTGATCACCCGGCATGGCTAGCTGTGAGTAGTAGTTCACCGCGTTGACCTCGTGGTTTCCGTGGGCCGACATCATCGGCACCCGCGCGAGGAGCGACTCCGCACGGCCGAAAAACTCTTCCCACTCGAACTGGGTCAAGCCGACGGTGACTGCGTCGCCGGAGAACAGGATCAGGTCTGGAGTCTCCTGCTGGACCTGCGCCACGAGATCGCTCCACACGTCGTAGCCATCACGCGAGTCGCCGAGGTAACCGATCACGACCTCGGTCGCCGGATTCGCGGCGATGTCAGGCGCCGTGCGAAACGTGTAGGCCGGTGAGAAGTGACCTTCAGAGCCGACCTGATACGTGTACGCCGTCCCGGCGGTCAGCCCGCAGAGGTGCGCCTGGTGCATCTGATAGATGATGCTGCCCGTCGAACGGTAGCCGAACACCAGGCCGGTCGAGCTCTCGGTGAGCTGATCCGCGGTGAGGTTCGCGCCCTTGGCCCAGCGGATCACGGTGGCCTTCGTGGTCTCGTCGGCCGTTCTCCACTGCGCGATCATCGACGTCTTCGGATCACCGATGAAGCCGAGGTGAACGAGGCGTGGCGTCGGATCCGGTCCGATGCTCGCGCTCGCCTTGCGTGGTGGCTCGGCACCTAGCCGGGTCGTCACGCTGTAGTTACAGCCGTCGATCTCCAGCGTGCCGCCGGTGTCCGTGAACGAGGGGTCGGCCTCTTCGGGATTACCTTTTACGCACCCGATAGCGAGCACGCTGGCGATGGCAGTACAGATGAATTCACGCATGCTCACTCCAGGCGGTACGTGACTTGTAGCAGTACCTGATCGTTGTCGTACACGGCATTTTCATCGACGGAGGTCAAGGTCTCGATCTCCTCGAAGTGACTGACCGCGAGTTGTGCCTTGAGGGAATGGTTGTGCAGGTACAGCGAGACCACACCCGTGATCTCCCGCACGGACTGCTCGGGATCCCCGAGCTGCGCGATCGGAACCGTATCGTTGCGATCGATCTCTTCGACGCGAGCACCGACTTCGAGACGAGCGCGGCGGGCCGGCGGCAGCGCGACAGGGAGCAAGTAGTTGAGCTGAGCGACGAAGCCGTTTGCACGGTAGTCCTCGATCGTCATCGCTCCTGCTTCGGTGAACCCGTGGTCCACATCGAGGTACTCGAACGAACCCGACAGGCCCTTCCACGCGCCGCTGATGTCAAAGCCGAGATAGCGAACATCCTCGCGGCGGGTGCCCGCTGTCAGCTTGTTGAGTCCGACCGAGACCGCAGCCGTGATGAAGTTGCCGCCGAAGGCAGATTCCCCGAACGTCTCTTCGTGACCGAGCGGCGTGACCTCGACGCGCCCCGCGAAGAGGAACTTCTGATTGATGTTCTGGACCTGGTTGGGACCTTCCCCATTGAACACGCCACCGGTCACGCGGACGTGCGGGAGCTTCGGGACGACAACTCCGAGGCGAGCTCCGAGATCGCGACGCGGTGCGATCGACGCGACCGCCGCCTTGTCGACGAATGCGAGTCGCGAGTCCGAGAGCAGTTGTTGCCGCGAGATCGGAACGCGCATCTGCCCGACGTCCACGCTGAGCTGGCCCTTGCCCGGAAGCTGGCGCGTGACCGTGACGAAGGCGTCGACCATGTCGAACGTCGGTTGCAGCTCCGCCTCGACGAAGGCCGAGAGCTCGAGGTCGCCAGCACGCGTCTTGCCGTGGACGATGGCGCGAGCTCGCGCGAACCGGAGGCCGTTCTCGTCGAACTGCGCCGTTGAATCCTGGCGCAGCCGTAGCTGCGGCTGGAGAAAGCCATCGAGCTGCACGGACGTCGGCTCGTTGGCAGCAGCCGGTTCGGGTGCGAGCGCGGCACTCGAGATCGCGGGAGGCGGCGGCTCTGCGACGGGCGGTCGAGGTTGCGGAGCCGGGGAGTGAGTCTCGGGTGGTTGCGGTGGCGCGGGTTCCGGCGCGGGCTCAGCGGCGGGGACATCGGGTGGAGCCGGCTGCGCCAGTGCGACGCCGCTGACAACCAGGAGAACGAAGGGAAGTCGACGCAAGGGCCCCTACTGAACCAGGACTCGATAGCGGAGTCCACTCGACCAGGTGACAGCACTGAGGCGGAACCGTCATTTGCCTCCCGAGCCATCGTGGGGTGGGACCCGGGGATTAGCCTGCACCGTGGTGGCAGCGGTCGTACCGGTGCTCGAAGAGCACTAGCCAAACACCTGGCGCGCTCGCGCCGCGAGCCCCCACGCGACACTCGTCAGCTCCTCGCCGCCGACCAGCTTGTCCGCGCCGAACCGCGCGGACAGCCGCTCACGCACCGC
>JAYUYE010000989.1:0-2928 GCA_043752985.1 Myxococcales bacterium | reverse complement strand
GCATGTCGCGCCGCAGGCCACCGAAGCCCGAGTGCATCTCGGAGGCGACCGCGCGAGCGCGCGCACGCTGAGCGCGATCCGAGGGCCACAGATTGGCGCCGGGATACAGCTCGTGGACGTACTCGCAGATCGCGAGCGAATCCCAGATCACGAGGTCATCGTGGTGCAGCACCGGCACGCGACCTGCTGGCGTCACCTTCGCGATCTTGTCCTTCGAGTCAGGCTGGTCGAGGAGGATCGTGGTGGTCTCGAACGTCGCACCGGTCTGCGCGAGCGCGAGGTACGGACGGAGCGACCAAGACGAGTAGCGCTTGCTGCCGACGTAGAGCGTGAGTGCCATGCGGCACTCTACTCGACGATACGAACCTCGGGGAACGTCCCCACATTGGACTCCTTGCCGACCGGGATGACCGGGATGACCTCGGCCGATTCCGCAGGCGACCGCACTGCCGTCCGGTGGAACCACGAAGTGGAGGAGGCCGTAGAGAACGAAGCCTCAGGTCGGATCGATCCGGCGCCCGAACCGCTGTCTCAGGCGATCGGGTCGGGGAACCGGGGCTTCGCTGATCGCTTCGAGGTCCGTGATCTCACACCCCAAACTTCGCGAGCTTCTTGTGCAGGCCCTCGCGCGTGATCCCGAGGGTCACGGCGGTCTTCGTCTTGTTGTTGCCGTGGTCGCGCAGCGCCTCGGTGATCAGCCAGCGCTCGACCTGCTCCATCATCTCCTTGAGCGTGCCCTGCTTCGGCGCGATCCGCGTGACGGTGCCCTCAATTTTGCGCAGCCGCGGCGACAGATCGGTGATCTCGATCCAGTGCCCACTCTCCGCCTGGATGACGAGGCGCTGGATCTCGTTCTCGAGCTCGCGGATGTTGCCCGGCCAGTTGTACGATGCGAGCGCATCGAGCGCGTCCTGGGTGAACCCGGGAAGCTCGACGCGATACTCCTCGGCGTGGCGCTTGAGAAAGTGCGCACACAGAAGCGGGATGTCCTCGCGGCGGTCGCGCAACGGCGGCAGCTTGATCGGGAACACCATCAGACGGTAGTAGAGGTCCTGACGGAACCGGCCCTTCTCGACCTCGGCCGCGAGATCGCGGTTCGTCGCGCACACGATGCGGACGTCGACCTGCTTCTCCGCCGTCGCACCGACGGGGCGGATCGTTCCCTCCTGCAGCACGCGCAGAAGCTTCGCCTGCAGCGTCATCGGCATCTCGCCCATTTCGTCGAGGAACAGCGTGCCGCCGTCCGCGATCTCGAACAGGCCCTTCTTGTCGCTGTCGGCGCTCGTGAATGCGCCGCGCTTGTGCCCGAACAGCTCGGACTCGAGGAGATTCTCGGGCAGCGCGGCGCAGTTCTGCGCGACGAACATCTTGTCGGCGCGCTGCGACTGGTGATGAATGCCCGCTGCGATCAGCTCCTTGCCGGTGCCGGTCTCGCCTTCGATGCAGACGGTTGCCCGCGTATCGATGACCTTGTCGAGCTGGGCGATCACCGACTTCATCGCCGGCGACTCGCCGATGATGTTGTCGAACTTGATCTTCTGCTCCTTGCGCTTGAGGTAGACGTTCTCGCCGCGTGACCGCTCCTCCGCGACGCGCAGGCGCTGGACCAGTGTTGCGTTGTCGATCGCGAGTGAGGCCTGGGCCGCGAGCAACAACGCGACCTCGAGATCTCCCTCGACAAACATCCCAGCGCTCGCGCGATTGTCGGCCTGGATCAGGCCAATGACGTCCTCGCCGCGCCACAGCGGCACCGCGAGAATCGACAGGATCTGCCCGCCGAGGATCGACTCGCTCGACAGAGCCTCCTGTGCGTTCGCCGTCAGCACCGCGGCGCGATCGCTGAGAACCCGCTTGAGCACGGCGCGGCTCGCTCGCACGGCATCCGCACCGGGAGGCCGTGGCTCGCTACCGGGCCGCTCGCGCGAGACGGCGAGTGCGAAACGGTCCTTGTCGGCCTCGGAGCGCAACAGGATCGCAACATGGGTCGCGCGATGCAGGAGCTCGAACGTCGCGCTGACGCACGCCTCGATCACCGCCGCCGGCTCGAGTCGCGAGCCCAGCGGCTGGAGCGCCTTGTAGACCCGCAGTGCATCGGCCGGGCTGCCCTCGATCTGGTCGGCGACGGCCGGCAGATCCATGATCGAGCGCGAGGCGATCAGGCGATCGCCGAGGTCGTCGTCGATCTCGTCGCCGATGCGCACGGAGACCTGGACCGGGTCGGCCGGGTTACCGAGCACGAGCGTGTCGCCGTCCACGAGCGCGAGCTCCCAGCGCGCGGCTGCATCGACCGCGAGCCGGCGACCGTCACGCTCGATGGCAGAACCGTTGGTCGACCGGAGATCGCGGAACACGTAGTGCTCGCCGACCTGGCTGATCTGCGCGTGGTCACCGGACAGATGAAAGTCGGTGATGACGACCGTGCTTGTCGGAGAACGCCCGATCGTCACTGTGCCGCCGGGTGCTCCCGTGGCCAGAACGCGATGCACGCGTTGGGACGCCGTGCCATGAAGGATCTCGAGGACGATCACTGAAACGTGGCGCTAGGCCGGCCCCTCATCGAGGTTTATACTGCACACTAATCCTTCGCGCCGCATGCCGGGACTCTCGAAAGTCATCGTACTGGACCCGGATGCGAGGGCCGGCCGGCAGCTGCAACTGGGGTTCGACCGCGAGGGGGTCCCGACCACCATCGCCACGGTCCCGGCCGAGAGCAGCCGCCTGGACCTGCCGACCGCGGACGCAGGGCTCGTGGTCGTGGGGGGTACCGACGGCCGCGCGCTCGACCTCTTGCGCCGGACCCGGCTGAGCCTCGACGAGAGCAAGGTCGACGCGCCCATCGTGTTCGCTGGGCGCGGGGTCCGCCGCACCGACGCCGAGGCCGCCGGGGCCGACGAGGTCGTGCTCCTGCCCGCGTACCTCCGGGATGTC
>JAYUYE010000988.1:0-2935 GCA_043752985.1 Myxococcales bacterium | reverse complement strand
CGCGATCGCAGCCGCGAGCGCGGTCGGTGACGGCGGCGTGGCCTTGAACTCGTGCTCGACGGCGGCGAGCAGCGCGCAGAACGCGTACTCGCTGTCGGTCTTGCCCATGGGCGTGAACCGGCCGAGCTTGAGGTCGCGGACGCGCTTGACGGTCCCGTTGTGCGCGAACACGAAGTGGCGCCCCCACAGCTCACGCACGAAGGGATGCGTGTTCGCGAGGTTCACCGCACCGCGGGTCTTGCGCCGAACGTGCGCGATGGCGAGCAGGGTCTTGATCGGATGTTCGCGGACGAACCTGGCGAGCGGAGACCGTGCGGCCGCTGCCGGCTCGAGGAACACCCGGGCCACCCTGCCCTCGTAGAGCGCGAGCCCCCAGCCGTCTGCATGGGGACCGTGCTTTCCGCCACGTCCGGACAGGCCGGCGAACGAGAACACGATGTCCGTCAGGACGTTGCACTCCATCCCGAGTAGCTCGCACATCGCTGCGGTAAGCTTACCCCCGGGCTGCCCAAGAAGACCACGACCGGGCTATACGAGTCAGAGCCCGTGTCGACGCCGCCGCGCATGCCCATCGGGGAGATCTTGCTGGTTCGCGAGGCGCTCGACCCGTGGGTGCTCTCCCAGGCGATCCAGGACCAGCCGGCCAGTCGCATGCGACTCGTCTCGCTGCTCATCAGCCGAGCGCTCATCGATTCCGATGACGGGTCCCTCGCGCTGTCCGTGCAGTTCCAGTATCCGGGCGCGATGGAGCGTCACCTCGAGCGCCGCGATCCCACGATGGTCGATGTGCTGTCCGCCGATGTCGCGCGCCGCTGGGTCGTGCTGCCGATCGGTCGGTCGCGGCGCGGTGGCCTCGTGATCGTTGCGCGCGATCCAAGCCCGATCCTGGTCGCCTCGCTCGAGCACATGACCCGGCAGGAGGTCGAGCTCGCGGTCTCTCCCGCGGTCCACCTCGAGCGCCTGGTGCGATCGATCTACGGGGAGCTCGAGCCCGACACGGCGGTTCCGGCTGCGATGCCGGTCGCTTCTCCGCGTGGAACATCGATCAGCGACCTCAGCCTCGACACGGACGAGATCCGCACCGCTCGTCCACGCACGGTGTCGCGCTCGATGATCGACGCCAGCCCGGACCTCCCGAAGCGCAACCCACCGTCGATCACCAAGGAGCTCGACGGCACGCTCGAACAGATCGATCGCGCGATCAACCGGGCCTCCGCGGAGCAGCACGCCATGGTATTCGCATCGCGGCGCTGGCATGCATCGCTGCTGGTCACCGCCAGTGACGGCGTGCTCCTCGGCCGTCGTGGTCACGGTGCCAAGCTCGGTTCGGTCGATTCGATCATCCTGCCGATCGACGCGCCATCGATCCTGCAGGTCGCCTACGGCACGGGCGCTGCGACGAGCATGGTCCCCGACAGCGGGGTCCAGCGCCGGCTCTCCGAGCTCCTTGGAAATGCCCGCGCACCCAGTGCCGCACCGATCCTCGTTCGCGGACAACCGGTGGCCGTGATCGCCGTGGGCGACACCGCCACACACGAGCTCAGGAATCCGCTCGCCAAGCTCGCTGCGCTCGCCGACGCCCTCGGCGCCGCGTACGAGCGCCTGCCGCACTGAGGTACGATGGAGCGATGAAGCGGGACGGCCACGGGTCCGATCACGGCGAATCCCCGGTCGAGCAGCTAGAGGAAGACGCGCTCGAGGATGAGCGGGATCTCGGTGGGACCGCGCAGATCCACAGCGTCCCGATGAAGCGAAACACGATCGCCGGGTTCCAGGCACCGCTTCCGCCGAGCGAGAGCGGTGAGCCGCCACCGACCCAGGCGGAGTCGTGGCCAACCGAGGTGGGTCCGATCCCGATCGGACCGCCCGCCGATTCGATGGGGACCTCGACGGTCGCGCGCTACACGCTCGGCCCGATCCTCGGCCGCGGCGGTATGGGCGAGGTGTACTCCGCGCACGACGAGCAGATCGGTCGGCCCGTCGCGATCAAGCGCCTGCGCTCCGCCAAGCCGAGCGACGACGCGCTGTCACGGTTCCTCCGCGAAGCACGCATCCAGGGCCGCCTCGAGCACCCGGCGATCGTGCCCGTCCACGAGCTGTGGCACGACGACGTCGGTCGCCCATTCTTCGTGATGAAGCAGCTGACCGGCACCACGCTCGCCGACGTTCTCGCGAAGCTCGCGGTCGGCTCGCCCGATGCGCAGAAGCAGTTCTCGCGACAACGCATGCTGCGCGCGTTCACCGACGTCTGCCTCGCGATCGAGTTCGCACACACGCGAGGCGTGGTCCATCGCGATCTCAAGCCCGCGAACATCGTGCTCGGTGATTTTGGCGAGACGTACGTCCTCGACTGGGGCGTCGCTCGCGTGATGGACGAGGAGGATCGCCCGAGCTTCGCCGACGTCAGCACGATCGCGGACGGCTCGCCCGCGTACACGGAGACCGCGGCCGGCGCGATCCTCGGCACGCCGGGCTACATCGCGCCCGAGCAGATCCGCGGCGACGATGATCTCGATGGCCGTGCGGACGTCTACGCGCTCGGGACGATCTTGTTCGAGATCCTGACGTTCTATCCACTTCACCCACGCGGCCAGGCGGCGATCGCGTCCGCGCTCAATGGCGTCGATGCACGACCGTCGCGCCGCGCGATCGATCACGTGATCGCGCCGGAGCTCGACGCGATCTGCGTACGCGCAACCGCGATCGAGCGGCACGACCGCTACGCGACGGCGCGCGCGATGGGTGATGCCGTGCAGGAATACCTCGACGGAGATCGCGACTTCGTGCTGCGCCGCGAGCTCGCGCGCACCGAGCTCGCGACCGCCCGCCGTGCCCTTGCTTCAGGCAACGGTCAGAACGAGCGTCGGATCGCGATCCGCGCGGCCGCACGCGCCCTCGCCTTCGATCCGCAGTCGCCGCAGAGCGCAGATCTTCT
>JAYUYE010000987.1:0-2936 GCA_043752985.1 Myxococcales bacterium | reverse complement strand
CTCTCCGACGACGAGCTGGCCGTGGCCGGCACACGACGATCTCTACTCGGCCGCGTCGGTGGCTGGGTCACGAGTACCTGGCGTCGTGGAGCCGATCGCTAGCGCGACTCTGGTATACCCGCGCCGATGACGCCGGCTGATCCGCCCGGAGAGCCACCGTCTGGCGGTGTGCCTCGCACGTCCACCGATCCCATGCTGTCGGGACCGACGACCACGCAGGTGACCGGTCGGACGAAGACGGCGACGCTGTTCGGCGCTGATGGTGCCGGCCGGTCGTTCCTCCGCCGGTGGGGCTTCCCGCTGTTTGTCCTCCTGGTCGCGTTCCTCGGGCGCAGTGTTCTCTTGCCGTTCGTGTTCGCGTTCCTGATCGCATACATCCTCGCGCCGCTCGTGCGCCGGATGTCGGAGCGCAGCAACGGCACGCGCCGGATGCCGCGCGGGCTCGCGATCATCACCTGCTATCTCGTCTTCCTGGCCGCGGTCGTCGGCTTCATGTTCCTGCTCGTGCCGCGGCTGTCGCGCGATATTGCGCGGCTCGGTGGTGAGGCGCCCGGCCTCTACAAGAAGGTCAACGAGGAGTACACGCCCCAGCTCGCGCGCTGGCTCGAGCAGCGGTTCCCGTCGCTGGTCGGCGTGCGACCCGCGACCGAGGAGCACGAGATCCTCGCCGATGTCCCCCTACCACCCGGGACCGCGTTCACGATGACGCCGTTGCCCGATGGTCGGTTTGCGATGCAGCTCGCGCCGAACGGAATCGATCTCAAGCCGCTGCCCGAGGGCGCGTATCACCTCACAGTCAACGAGACGCCGCCCGAGCCGGCGACGCTCGAGGACAAGCTACGCGCGTACGTCACGAAAGGGATGATCGGGCTGCAGTCGCAGCTCAACGATCTCGTGCGCCTCGGCCAGAAGCTCATCACCGGCTTCATCCGCGGGATCTTCTTGTTCTTCTTCACGCTGATGATCGGCGCCTTCATCTTGATCGACATGGAGAAGGTGCACGGGTTCCTGCGGAGCCTGTTCCCGCACAACGTGCGCGACGACTACGACGTGATCATCGCGGGAATCGACCGCGGACTGTCGGGCGTGATCCGCGGTCAGTTGATCATCTGCGTGATCAACGGCGTGCTGACGTACATCGGCATGTTGATCTTCGACATCAAGTACAGCCTGATCCTCGCGGTCGTCGCGGCGCTGCTGACGCTGATCCCGATCTTCGGTTCGATCCTGTCCTCGATCCCGATCGTGCTGGTCGCGCTGGTCTCCGGCGACGCCGGCATCGATGTCGTGCGTGCGCTCGCGATCGGGCTGTGGATCCTCGGCATCCACTTCATCGAGGCGAACCTCCTCAACCCGAAGATCATCGGCACCTCTGCGAAGATCCACCCGGTCCTCGTGATCTTCTCGCTGTTCCTCGGCGAGCACAGCTATGGGCTGGTCGGTGCGCTGCTCGCGGTGCCCATCCTGTCCGCGATCCAGGTCGTGTTCATGTACCTCTATCGCAAGACCTGGAAGGCCACTCCGGGCAAGCCGGGCCTCGACACCGGACCTGTGCCGAAGCCCACGGACCCCGGAGTCGGTCCGCTCGCCCCCACGCGATCGTGATACTGCTCTAGGATGCGCGCGCGCACCACGCTGGCGGTTCTGATCGCGGCGACCTCGCTCGCGGGCGCCCAGCCAGCGGATCCGTATGGGCCTGCCCAGCCGGCCGATCCATACGGAACCGGACCGGCACCAGGCTCCGACCCCGTGAAGCCGCCGGGCGCGACGCCGGCACTGGATACCGACGACGCGGTGCTCGCCGAGAAGATCGCGCTCGATCTCGTGACGCGCGCCCAGCAGCTGTTCGATGCGCGCGTGTTCGTCGATGCGAAGCAGCTCGCTGTCGAGGCGCTGGTCAAGAGCCCGAAGGGCGCCGCCGCCGAGCACGCGAAGTTCTTGATCAAGCTCGTCAACAAGCAGCTCGGGATCACCGACGCCCCGAGCCCGTCGGCCCCCGCCGTTGACCTGACGCCGATCCAGGATCCTACTCAACCGGTCGTGCCGGCGGTCGTCCCGCCGCAGCCCGAAGTGCCGGGAGCCAATGCGGCGCGCAATGCCGCACGGGTTCATGGTGCGCTGTACGCGGGATTGATCGGCGCGACGATCGGTTCGTTGTTCTCCAAGGACACTCCGGCCGGTGGCGCGATTCCTCTCGGGATCGCGGCGGGTGTCGTCGGTGGGCTGTACCTGCCGCGTCTGATCGAGAAGCGATCGTGGAGCGACGCGCAGATCCGCACCGCAGGAACGGGGAGCGTGTGGGGCGGCGTGATCGGCGGGCTCGTCGCCGACGCAGTCAAGATCGACTCGACCCGCGCGCGGCACGTGCTCGTCGGCGCGAGCATCGGCTCGACCGTCGGTCTCCTCGGTGGCGCAGCTCTCGCGAACAAGAACCGGATGACCCGCGGAGATGTCGCGCTCGTCGACACGCTCGCCGGCGTCGGCGCGGTCGGCGGCCTGACGATCGGCATGCTGATGCAGCCGGCCGAGGGCGAGGCGTACTCGGTCAACGCGATCCTCGGCACGGTCGGTGGCGTCGTGGTCGGCCTCGTGGCTGGCCCGCAGACAAACACCACCCAGCGCCGGATGCTGCGCGTCGCCGGCGTTGCCGCCGCCGGTGGTGCGGCGCCGTTTCTCCTGTATGCCGCGATCTACGATCGCTCGGGTCATGGTGACGAGCGCGCGGTCGGTGCGCTGTCGTCGATCGGTCTCGTGGCCGGTCTCTACCTCGGATTCCGCCTGACAGGTGATCTCGACGTCGGGCTCGACGTCCACGCCAAGCCCGCCGACACCGACGCGCCGGCCGCGGTCATCGGTCGTCACTCCGACGGGCGATGGTCGCTCGGTGCGCTCTCGATCACACCACTGTCACCCGAGCTCTCGCCGCAGCCGGGCCT
>JAYUYE010000986.1:0-7318 GCA_043752985.1 Myxococcales bacterium | reverse complement strand
ACGAAGTTCTTGTAGACCGCGAGCGCCCAGCCGAGGACCTTGAGGTCGACCTTGATGATCGTGCGAACGTTCGGATAGAGGATCTTGACGGCGAGCCGGTTGCCGAGCGCGTCGTGTGCTTCGTGGACCTGCCCGAGAGATGCGGCGGCGATCGGCTCCTCGTCGAAGGTCGTGAACACCTCGTGCGGCTGCTTGCCGAACGACTTCACGAACGTCGCCTTGATCTTCTTGTACGGCTGCGGCGGAACGGCGTCCTGCAGACCTTCGAGCTCCTCGGTGTACTCGCGCGGCAGGAACGTCCCCATGATGGAGAGGATCTGCCCGAGCTTGATGTACACGCCGCGCAGGCGGACGAAGCCGATATACATGCGACGCGCGTTGCGCCGGTTGATCTTCTTCCAGCGCCCGCTCGTGCCGAAGCGCGACGGCCACAGCCGCGCCCACGACATCTGCCACAGGTAGCTGAGGAAGATGACCGCGAAGACGCGAAGCGCGCGGATGAGTCGAATCGCAGCCGTCATCAGTCTAATTGCTTCCGCGATGGTAGCATCGCGACGGTGGCGGACCTCTTCGATCGCGCGGCGAAGTTTTTCCAGGAGCTGCAAACCGACATTTGCACGGCACTCGCCGATGCAGACGGTGGCAAGGGCTTCTCCGCGGACGCATGGCAGCGTCCCGGTGGCGGTGGGGGCGTCGCTCGCGTTCTCGAGAACGGCGCCGTGTTCGAGAAGGCGGGCGTCAACTGGTCCAGCGTCGATGGCGAGCTGCCGGCGGAGCTCGCGGACCACATGCCGGGCGCTGGCACGACATTCAAGGCGAGCGGAATCAGCCTGGTGTTGCACCCGCGCTCACCTCTGGTTCCGACGACCCATGCGAATTTCCGGTGTTTGACCAAGGGCGATGCTCTCTGGTTCGGCGGAGGTGCAGACCTCACGCCGTATTATCTGGTCCGCGAGGACGCCGAGCACTTCCATCGGACCCTGGCGAACGCCTGCGACCGCCACCAGCCGATCGGCGACTACGACCGGTTCAAGACCTGGTGTGACGAATACTTCTTCCTGCCGCACCGCAACGAGACGCGTGGGGTCGGCGGCGTGTTCTTCGACTACCTGGGCGCCAAGGGCGTCGCGCATCCTCCAGAGGCGATGTTCGACTTCGTGCGCGATCTCGCCCGCTCGTTCGTCGACGCCTATCTGCCGATCGTGCAGCGGCGGCAGCTCGAGCCGTATGGTGAGGACGAGCGGACGTGGCAACTCCGGAGGCGCGGTCGCTACGTCGAGTTCAACTTGATCTTCGACCGCGGAACGCTGTTCGGCCTCAAGACCAACGGCCGCGTCGAGTCGATCTTGATGTCGCTGCCGCCGCTCGTGCGCTGGGACTACGACGTGATGGCGACGCCAGGCTCGCGCGAAGCGGAGCTCGTATCGCACCTGCGGCCGATCGACTGGCTTTCGCGCACACGCTGATCATTTCGGATCGGTGAGTGATCTCGTGCGCTTCGTTGATCGAAGCGCTTGGAATGTTGGGCCGAATGTCAGGGCCCCTCGGTATATCTGTACGCGTCAAACGGGAGTCCAGGGCTAGTACGACAGCCTTGACGATGCGCTACCCGTAGCGTAAGGAAAGATAATGGCCAAGAAGCAAACTCGACGGAGCATCTCTGTGAGCCGCATGACGTATGAGCGGCTGAAGGCCTTCTGTGAGGCCAACAACATCTCGATGAGCCAGCTCGTCGAGACGCGCGTGAACGACTTCCTCGGCGAGGGCAGCGTCACCGTGACCGACGTCCGGCCGACCCCGGCGCCGACCCGCCCGACCATGCCGACGCCGGTGCGCCCGCAGCCCGGTCAGGTCCCGGCGAAGCCAAGCTCCGATGCAGCCGCCGCGACCGCAGCACCGATGGCTCGGCCCTCGAGCCCGGCGATCCCGATGACGTCCGCCGCTGTCCGGTTCGCCGTCGACCCGCCGCTGCCGATCATCAAGCCGAAGCAGGAGACGGCGGCGCCCAAGCCGGCCGAGAAGACTGCGAACCAGATCTTCACGTTCTAGACGCTCTCGAAAGTAGTTCGGCCACCACGGCGCTGCCGCTCCGCTTTGCGGACTGGCGGCGTTCGTCGTTTCGGGGATGGGCGGCTTCGCCGAAAATAGAACGGGCCCCAGTCAGCTGGGGCCCGTTTGCTCATCACAGTTCCCGCACCCGGATGCGAAGCGGCGTTCGCCACGCAACGTTTGGGCACGAGGTCTACCGGCGGGTGTTTCCACCCGTCGGTCGCGTTGGGGAGGCTAAGAGGGCTTCCCCATTGAGCTGGTTCGTTTACTTGGCATGTCTTCGTTCCTCCCCTGGCCTGAGCCAGAGCCCAACACGCGCGGCCCGCCGGCCCCCAGCAATCTGCAGAATTGCAAATTGCCCGATGAGGCAGCGGCTCCCGGGGTTGGGCCTTCGTAATGGGCGTTCCGCCCGTTTCGAAGCCCACAATCTGGATGATCTGAATGGGTCATCACGATCGTGTTCTCGGCGACATCAGTCGCAAGACCATTGTAGTGGAAGTCGATAGGATGCGCCAGTGACGACTCGCCCGACCAAGCAACTCGAGACGTTCCCGAACCCGCGCAGCGGCCGCGATTACCATATTGCCTTCGACTGCCCCGAATTCACCTGCCTGTGCCCGATGACCGGGCAGCCCGACTTCGCAACGATCTTGATCGACTACGTTCCCGACGCGCTCTGCGTCGAGCTCAAGAGCTTGAAGCTCTACCTGTGGAGCTTCCGCAACGAGGGCGCGTTTCACGAGGCCGTGACGAATCAGATCTGCGATGACCTCGTGGCCGCGATCACGCCGAGTTCCATCACGGTGGTCGGCAAATTCTGGATGCGCGGCGGCATCACGACCCACATCACGGTCACGCACGCGAAGTAGCGAGTCACGAGCCGAGGCGGCGCAGCGCAGCTACCGCGATCGAGCCGCGCGAGCCAGTGCGACGACGCAGCGCCGCTGCCGCGACGGACGCGGGCGTTGTCGCGCGCCGACGCAACGCTTCCGCGGCGACCGACGCACGCGAGATTCCTCGACCGGTGACCTCGCGCGGATCGCGGACAACCGAGTCACGCGACGTGTCCGCGGTCGGGAGGGATTCGAGCATCTCGCGTGGGGAGGTCATCCACGCTGCCGGTGCAGCCGATGTGCCGCGCCACAGTCGTGGAGTTGCGCAAGGTTTGCCTCGCGAGCGCTGTCGACCGCGGAGCTCAGCCGTCGCCCGTGGCAGTCAGGGCCGCGCGAGCAAGAGCTGGTGATCCCCGAGCGTGCGCTCGACGAACGCCGCCTCGCTGAACGCGAGATACATGAGCCAGGTGCGCACGAACGGCTCGTCGAAGCCGAGGACGCGGACGGCGGGCAGAGCGGCGAGGAACCGCGCGCGCCACGCCCGCAGGGTCGGGGCATAGCTCGGTCCGATGTCGAGCGAGTCCGTGATCTCGAACCGCGCGGTCGCGGCGGCGCGGCGGATCGCGGCGACCGATGGGATGCACGAGCCCGGGAAGATGTACGTCTGCATCCAGTCAACACGCTGGCGATATGCGTCGAACCGATCGTCGGGCATCGTGATCGACTGCAGCGCGAGCCGACCGCCGGGGCGCAGCACGCGCGCGCAGGTCTGGAAGAATCCGGGCAGGTACTCGAAGCCGACCGCCTCGAGCATCTCGATCGAGACGATCTTGTCGAACGTTCCATCGAGCTCGCGGTAGTCGCGATACTGGATCGAGACCCGATCGGCGAGCCCAGCCGCGGCCACGCGCTCGGTGGCGAGCTGGTGCTGTTCGCGCGAGATCGTGATCGCGGTGACGCGGCAGCCGCGCGTTCGCGCCGCGTGGATCGCCATGCCGCCCCAGCCGCAGCCGATCTCGAGGAGATGATCGGACGCCGATAGCGCGAGCTGGTCGCACAGCCGGTCGAGCTTGGCGTGCTGCGCCTCGGCGAGCGTCATCGCAGGGTCCGGCCAGTGCGCGCACGAGTACGCCAGGGTTTCGGGATCGAGGAACAGCCGGTAGAACGCGTTGCCGAGATCGTAGTGCGCGTGGATGTTGTGCTTGCTGCCGCTCGGCGTGTTCTCCGCGCGGCGGTGGCGCAGCAGCGCCGGCAGCTGGGCCAGGCGGGTCAGCGGTGACTCGAGTCCGCGCGCCGAGGTCCCGCGCAGGAACATGCGCAACGCGCCGACCAGGTCGTCGCTCGACCATTCGCCGGCCACGTACGATTCGCCGCCCCCGATCTCTCCGCGCAAGAGCATGCGGAGGAACAGCCGATCATCGTGGACGCGTATGCTCGCTTCCGCCGGGCCCGGACCACCGAGCCGGAGGCATTCGCCCGATGGCATCACGAGATCGATGCGGCCGCCGGCCCACGTCGCTCGCAGCTGCGCGAGCACGGCCCAGCGCACCGCGCGTCTCGCCGGCGGTACGAGCCGCGGCACCGGCACGATCAGTGGATGAGCGACGGCCCCTTGCACGCGGCCACACGGTACTGCAAGTTGCGCCGGTAGTACGAGGGACAGCACGGAGGTGAGCCTCTCCTTGATGCTGGTCGAGGCGCCGGGGTTACGGCGCCTCGACCGGACGCGCGGCAGGTCGGGCGTCGTCGAGCGGGCGGTGACCCGGCCCGGGCCGACGGTACGGAACGCCGGCCAGTCGTAGCCGCAGGGCCTCGTAGTGGATCAGGCCAATGACCTGCGCGGTCATCAGCGGATAGCGGATCGCCGCGGCGAGCAGCGCGCGATCGGTCAGCGGGCGGCGGTTGCCCGCGAGGTGCGCGACGAAGATCCGATCGCCTGCCGGCGTGTCGACGTGCATCGTGATCGCGAGCTGCTCGCCGTCGAGCGGCGCATCGAACCAGAACTCGTAGGTGCGCGGGCCGTGGAGAAACGGCGAGACGTAGAGCTCGCGCTCGTGGCGGAAACCGACCCGCGCGCCAAACGACGGCAGGCGCTGCGCTGGGCCGAGCACGTAGCGCAGGCGGCCGCCGTACGTGTTGTTGACCTCGGCGATCACCGAACCGAGCGCACCGGTCGCATCGTAGTTGAGGAAAAAGCTGACCGGGTTGAACACGTAGCCGGCGACGCGGAGGTTCGTCACGAGCCGCGTGGTCACCGGGGCCGGGAGGCCGTGTTCGGCGAGCAACGCGGTCACGGTGGTGCGCAGGCCCGCGGTACCGCCCGCGTAGTCCGCGTCATGAAGCGCGAACACGTTGCGGCGGTTGCGCGAGAACAGGCGGAGGTCGCGGTCGAGCGCCGGCAGCTCGTCGAGATCGATCGCGGCCATGTAGACCGGGTAGCGGAAGCGGCGCCGGGCGAGCTCATCGCGGCGGGTGTGCGCGAGGGTGCCGAGGTAAAGCGCGGAGTTCGTCACCGGGCGTCCCGCCGCTGGGTCGCCATCACGCTCGCGGCGGCCGCGATGCCCGAGCGCAATCCGTCCTCGTGGAACCCGAACCCGAAGTGGGCGCCGGCGTACGCGGTGTGGAGCTCGCGGCCGATGCGCGACAGCTCACCCTGCGCGGCGAGCGCGGCGCGATCGAACTGCGGGTGCTGGAACATGACGTCATGGAGCACGCGGTCGGGCTCGGTGCGCGGGTTCAGCGTGACGAGGTACGGCGGATCCTCGGGGAGACCCTGGAGGCGGGTCATCGAATAGGTGACGGCGACCTGGGCGGTATCGGGATCGGCGACGTAGTTCCACGCCGCGTGCGCCGCGGCGCGCCGGGGCAGGAACCGGCGATCGCGATGGAGCACCGTCCGGTTCGTGCTGTAACGGAACGCGCCGAGCACGCGGCGCTCGTCGGTCGTTGGTGCGGCGAGGAGGGCGAGCGCGGTGTCGGCGTGGGTGGCGATGATGATTCGATCGTGCCGACGGTCGCCAGACGCGGTGGTCACGGTGACGCCCGTTGCATCGCGTGCGATCCGCACGACCGGGGTCGCGAGGCGGAGTGTGAATCGCTGCGACGCGAGCTGGGCGAGTAGCGCAGCGACGTACCGCCGGCTACCGCCGACGACGGTTCGCCACGCGAGCGGGCGGATCGGGCGCAGCATCCCGTGCTGGTCGAGGAAGCGCAGGAACGTCTCGGCCGGGAACTCTCCGCACCGATCGGGCGCGAGCGACCACAGCGCCGCCGCGAGCGGCACGAGAAATCGATCGCGCAGCTCGCGGCTCAAGCCGCGATCCTGGACATAATCGTCGAGGGAGAGCTGGCGAGCCGCACCAGATTCGAGATCACGCCGCGCCCGCCGAACGAACGCCAGGACTTCGCCGAGAAACCGCCAGTGCCTCGGATCGAGCAGCCGGCGTCGATCCGCGAACATCGCGTCCAGGCTCGCGCTGCCCCACTCGAGATCCGCATGCGGCAACGCCACCGAGAACGACATCGTGGTCGGGCGGGTCTCGATCGCGAGCTCGCCGAGCAGACGAAAGAACAGCGGGTAGCGCTCGCGGTTGCACACGATGAAACCCATGTCGACCGCGAGACCGTCGACCTCCACGGTGTGGACGTGACCGCCGGGCTGGGGAGCGGCCTCGTAGAGCGTGACGTCGTGGCTGCCGGCGAGTGCGCGCGCTGCGCCGAGGCCCGCGACTCCCGATCCGACGATCGCGATGTTCATGCGACTCACCGGGGGGCGTCGCCGAGGACCGTGCCGCGGAACCGAACCGGCGTCTGCGGCGCGGTGCCGTGTGCGTCGTGCAGCTCGATCGACACCTCGATCGCCGAGCCCTTGAGAAGATCCGCCGCTTGTGTGGTCAACGGGATCATCAGCTCGCGCGCGAGCGCCGCGCCCTTCGCGAGGTGACCGATGTAGAGCACGCGACCATCGATCGCGTTGGTAGTCGAAGCGATGTGACCACGTACGGCCCACGCTTCGCCCGGACCCTCATTCTTGGTCGGGAGGACGATCCGCACCGCCGGCCCGTCGGCGGTCGAGGTCAGGCTGACGCGCAGTGTGCCCGCGACGATGGTCGGGACCAGCCGCATCGGCTCGATCTTGGCGTCGAACGACGTCACGTTCGCGAGGAACGCAGGCGCGTGGGTCGCCAGAGCGCCACCCTCGATCACGGTGGTCACGGTGCGCGCCCCACCCTCCGCATCAACGAGGGCAGTGATGTCCCACGCGGGAATCCGCTCTGGATCAAATGCGTCGACCAGCTGGTACGGCGACACCGAGAATGTGCCGTCGCGATCGACCGTGCCGTGAACCTCGATGCCGCGGAACGTGAGTGTCGCGGCGCGCGCAGCGAGGGCTCGTGCTCCACACGGTTGCCTCGGGCCCGGACGCCGCACCGGTT
>JAYUYE010000985.1:0-2937 GCA_043752985.1 Myxococcales bacterium | reverse complement strand
CCCGCGCCCCGCTGGGCACGGGGAGCAGGATCTCGGTCGCGGGGCCGAGCACCGGGATCGTCCAGGTCACCGAGCCAGACGACGGCAGGCAGCCATCGAACACCGCACCGTCGGTCGGCTGCGGCGGGGAATGAACGATCGGGATCCCCATGCAGTTGTTGCCGGCGCCGCAGTCGCGTGTCTGATCGCACAGGTCGACACAGCGCCCGAGGGCGCAGGTCCCGTTGCGGCACTCGGCGTCGTCGGCGCACGTCGCGTTGGCGGGCCGGCCGACGTTCTGTGCCGTGCAGCTCGCGAGCAACTGACCCGCGGTGTCGACGGTGTGATCGAGCTGACACGACAGCCCCGGCGCGCAGTCGACCTCGCTGGTACACGCGTCCCCGACCAGACCGGTCGCGATCCGGCAGCGTCCGTCCCGGTCGCAGGAGTACCCGTCGCCACACTCCGGCGCGCGCTGGCACAGTGACGTACACACGTTTGCGACGCACTGAAGCTCACTGCCGCAGTCGCCTCGATCGCTGCACGCATCGCCCAGACCGCCACCATTGCCAGGGCATCCCGCCAGAGCGAGGGCGAGGAACAGCGTGGGAAACAGGTGCGCGCGCATTCTAACCGTCGTGAAAGTATATATTGTCGGCAGTCCGGGGGACCAACCATGCGATTCCACTTCTCAGAGCTTTGCTTGGGTGCGCTGTCGACGTCGCTCATCGCGGGAACCGCGTGGGCAGGCCCAGCGCTCGATGAGGCGCAGCCAGCGCCCACGGATACCACCGGCTCACCGACGGAGCCCGCGCTCGCTCCGACGGTGACCGAGGCTCCGATCGAGTACGGCGTCGGCCTCCGGATCCGCAACGTGCGCGTCCCCAAGGCGATCCTCGAGCTGTTCGTCGAGAGCGCCGCGGGTGGCGCCAGCAACCTCGGCCTCGGCGTCGAGCTCACGCGTCGCCGCGGCACTGTCGAGATTCAGCTCGGCCTCGAGTTCGAGCACATCACGCCGACCGAAGGGCCGTGGATCAACAAGAACGAGCCGGTCCCGCTCAACGAAGCGGACTTCCTCCTCGATCCCGAGCATGCGCCGAACGGCGAGAAGCTTGGCTGGTTCACGATCGAGTTCTCGTTTCTCAACCACGCCGTCATCAACAAGAACTTCTCCGTCCGCTACGGCGGTGGCGCCGGCCTCGGCATCCTCACCGGAAACCTGTACCGCTACGACGTGCAATGCAGCCCGACGGCGACCAACTCCAACCCCGAGCCCGGTTGCCGTCCGACCCAGATCGCCGGCGGAACCGGCGTCGGCAGCGGCCCGGTCAAGTACGACCTGCCGCCGGTGTTCCCGGTCGTCAACGCGATCATCGGCCTGCAGATCAAGCCGGTCGACAAGGTCGTGATCAACATCGAGACCGGCATCCGCACGATCCCGTTCTTCGGCACGACGGTCGGCTACTTCTTCTAGCCAGCTCGCTCGCTTGTCGTACCCGATCGTCCTCGGAACCGCGGGTCACATCGACCACGGTAAGACGTCGCTCGTCCACGCCCTGACCGGTATCGACACCGACCGCCTCCCGGTCGAAAAAGCTCGCGGCATCACCACCGAGCTCGGGTTCGCGCGCCTCGATCTCGGCACCCGCCGGGTCGCGGTCGTCGACGTTCCGGGCCACGAGCGATTCGTCAAATCCATGGTCGCCGGCGCGACCGGCCTCGATCTCGTCTGCCTCGTGATCGCCGCCGACGAGGGCGTGATGCCGCAGACCCGCGAGCACCTCGACATCTGCGAGCTCCTCGGCGTCCGCCGCGGCCTGATCGTCCTCACGAAGCGCGACCTCGTCGACGACGAATGGATCCAGATGGTCAGCGCCGAGGTCCGCGCCTTCGTCGCCGGAACGTTCCTGGCGACCGCCCCGATCGTCCCGGTCTCGACCCGGACGGGCGTTGGCCTCGACGCTCTCCGCACCTCTCTCGCCACGATCGTCGACGAGCTCCCACCGCGCGCACCGACCGGCGTCTTCCGCCTGCCGATCGATCGCGTCTTCACCGTCAAAGGCTTCGGCACGATCGTCACCGGCACGATCCTCGGCGGCCAGGTCGCGGTCGGCGACGAGCTCTCGATCATCCCGAGCGGCCTGACCGCTCGCGTCCGCGGCATCGAGGTTCACGGTGGCGCCGTCGGTCACGCCGTCGCCGGCCACCGCGCCGCCGTCAACCTCGGCGGCGTCGCCGTCGACGATCTCGCGCGCGGCGATCTCGTGATCCATCCCGAGCGCGTCGCCCCCTCCCACATCCTCGACGTCGAGCTCCGCTATCTCGCCACCGCCTCGGGCCCACTCGGTGCTCGCACCAAGGTCCTCGTTCACCACGGCACGGCGCAGGTCCTCGCCACCCTCGCCCTCGTTGGAACCAGCGAGCTGGCCCCCGGCGCCACGACCCTCGCGCAGCTCCGGATCGACGCGAACACGCCCCTCGGCGCGCTCCCTGACGATCACTTCATTGTCCGCGGCTTCGTCGCGAATGCCTCCCACGGCACCACGATCGGCGGCGGTCGGATCATTCGCGTCCTCGCGCCCAAGGCCCGCAAAGGCACCGAGCACGCAGCGATCGTCGCCTCGCTCGCCTCCGCCCGCCAGGATCAGCGCATCGCGCTCGACGTGAAAACGGCCTCGCACGCCGGTGTCGGGATCTCCGAGCTCGTGCGCCGCCTCGGCGTCCCGGCCCGCGTCCTCGCCGAACCGATCGCAACCCTCGTCGCCGGCGGCGAGCTCCTGCTCACCGGCGCGGGCGAGCACGCGCACTACCTCCACGCGACGGCGGTCGCCGAGCTCGAAGCGCGGATCATCGCCGCGGTCTCGGCAGCACCCGATGGCGTCGCCCGCGAGGAGCTCCGCACGCAGCTGCCCGCCGCGCTCTCCCCGCGCGCGTACGACGCGATCCTCGTCGGCCTCG
>JAYUYE010000984.1:0-2941 GCA_043752985.1 Myxococcales bacterium | reverse complement strand
CGATCGCGCGGGCGAGCTCACGTTGCGGCACCGGTGCCGGCGCGACCACGTTGACCGCGCCTTCGAGCGTCGGGGTCTCCAGCATGTGGACGAGCGCGGCAACGACATCGTCGAGGTGAATCCACGGGGTCCACTGCGCTCCGCCGGCGATCGGGCCACCGAGCAGCGCGCGCGTCAGGGGAAGGAGCTTGGCGAGAGCGCCACCTTCACGGCCGAGCACGATCCCGATCCGCGCGAGAACGACGCGCGTGGTTCCTCGCGCCTCGAGCGCGGCTGCTTCCCATTCCCGGCAGAGGTCGGCGCCGAATCCAGTTCCGGCGGAATCAGTCTCGACCAGCACCGTGTCGCCGCGATTGCCGTAGTAGCCGACCGCACTGGCGGAGATCAGCACCGGCGCGCGTCCCGTGCGGCCAGCTGCTTGAATCGCCGCGACGATCGCGCGGGTCGGGCCAAGCCGGCTGTCGCGGAGCGCGGTCTTGCGGCGTCGCGTCCACCGCCCGCGGAACACCCCGCCCACGATCGGCTCGCCCGCGAGGTTGATCACCGCGTCGGCGGTCGCCACCGCATGATGCAGGCCCGCTTCGTCGTCGACCCCGACCAGCGCGCAGTCCGCGCCGAGCGAGTCTCGCGCCCGCGCGAGATTTCGAACCCACGCCGTCACGCGATGGCCGTCGCGAGCGAGCCGGAGGCTCAGCGCGCGGCCGATGAACCCGGTCGCGCCGGTGATCACAACATGCATTGCCTCTTGGATGGCGGTGCGCCCGCGAGGTTTCACGCAATCGAAGCCGTGGCTACGGATTCGAGAAGCAGAGCGTGCCGTCAAACCGGCCGTTGACCTCGCCAAATTCGCTTTCGTTGTCGCCGACGCACGCGCCGAAGCTCAGGCACGCGAGCACGAGGCGCATCAGCCAACGTTGCATCCGCTCAGACTACGCGCTGACCGGACGTTGCGGTGCTCGTTGCGCGATCGCCGTCGTGTTATCTCCGGGCGGTGACGCCGCACGTCCTCGATGTTCCGTTCTCGATGCGCGCCGTGGCCACCGCCAGCGCCGCCCGCTGGGACGCGGCGCACGGGGTATTTCTCTACGAGGGCACGACCCTGCCGGCCGCTCTGGCGCCGTTCCGGGCTCAGCCGTACTCGTGGGAGATGCACGTCGAGCGCGCGCTGAGCGCGGCTGCTCTGCCGCAGGCATCGGAGCCCAGGGGCGCGATCACGCTGCGCGCCCACCAGGAGGCCGCGGTCCGTGCGATCACCGCGGCACGGGCCGCCGAGCTACCCGGCTACTTGCTCGCCGATGACGTCGGCCTCGGCAAGACGATCAGCGCGTGGGCCGCGATCCTCGAGATGCGCGCCGTCACGAGCGTGCTGATCGTGTGCCCGCTCGCGGTGATCGCGCACTGGCGCCGCACGATCGAGTCGATGGGCGATGGCGGCAAGGACATCATCCTCCTCAACTACGACCGGCTCG
This sequence comes from Myxococcales bacterium, assembly GCA_043752985.1. GTDB lineage: Bacteria > Myxococcota_A > Polyangia > Haliangiales > Haliangiaceae > JABFXX01. The sequence continues at coordinate 1,472 of JAYUYE010000984.1, read as the reverse complement.
GAAAGCTGTTCGAGGTCACCGAGGCGCAGCGCAAGAAGATCCGCACCAAGAAGGGCCTCGCGCGCGCAGGCACGGCTCCCGACTTCGACGTGATCGTGTTCGACGAGAGCCACCGCTGCAAGAACCCCACCGCCGCGCGCTCCAAGCTCGCCGCGAAGCTGGTCGCGAACGCCGGCTTTTGCTTGTGGTTGTCCGCGACCGCTGGCCAGAACCCCCTGGAGCTGTCGTACCTCGCGCCGCTCCTCGCGAGCGTCACCGGCGCGCGGGCAAAGGACCTCAAGGACTTCGAGCAGTGGTGCCTCGATCAGGACCTCGGCGTCACGCGCGGCGGCTACGGCAAGTGGGAGTGGCGCGGCGAACGCAAGGACTGCGAGAAGATCCGCACGCTGCTGTTCGAGCCCGGGCACGCGGGCGGGCCGGCCGCGGGCATCCGACGCCGGCCCGAGGACATCGCGGGCTGGCCCGCGATCAACCGGATCCTCGAGCCGATCGAGCTCGCGCCCGACGCGCGCGCGCTGTACGAGGAGGCGTGGACCGCATTTCGCCGCGAGATGGAGCTCGCCCCGCGCGGCAAGGATCCCAAGGGCGCGCTCGCGGCGACCGTGCGCCTGCGCCAGAAGGGCTCGCTGATCCGCGTGCCGGGCACCGTCGAGCTCGCGAAGGACCTGCTCGACAACGGTCACCGCGTCGCGATCTCGGTCGCGTTCATCGAGAGTCTCCATGCGATCAAGGAGAAGCTCGAGGGCGGCATCGGCGGCATCGCCTGTGCGCAGATCCACGGAAGCTTGTCCGCGCCGGCGCGTGAGGCCGAGCGCCTGCGGTTCCAGAAGGGCGAGGTCAAGGTCGTGTTGTTCACCGTCGAGGAGGGCATCTCGCTCCACCAGGGCGAGGTGATTCCGGACGGCGACGCGCCACGGTCCGAGCTGATCCACGACCTGCGGTGGTCGGCGATCCAGATGGCGCAGATCGAGGGCCGCTGTCACCGCGATGGCCGGTACGCCCCGGTCTACTGGACCTACGCCGACGGCACGATCGAGGAGAAGATCGCGCGCGTGGTCGCGGGTCGCCTCCAGGCAATGAAGGACATGATCGGCGACGACATCGAGACGCTGCGAGCGATCGAGGCGCTGCTGCTCGCCCCCGAGGACCGCGCGTGACTCTGTGATGGGGGCGCTCCTGAGCTGGCTCGACAGCGCGGCCTTCGTGGTTGCAGGCGTGCCCGTCGCGTGGTCCGAGGTGCTGGGAGACGTGACCGGGGCTGCGTGCGTCGTGCTCGTCGTCCGGCGGCACGTGTTGAACTGGCCGCTCGGGCTCCTCAACAACATCTTCTGGGCGCTGCTGTTCTGGCGAGCGAAGCTCTACAGCGACAGCTCGCTCCAGGGCATCTTCTTCGTGCTCGGCTGCTACGGGTGGTGGCGCTGGCAGGCGAAGGGCAACGCCGGCGAGGTGCTCCGGGTGCGCAGGACGCGCGC
>JAYUYE010000983.1:0-2943 GCA_043752985.1 Myxococcales bacterium | reverse complement strand
TGATGGGCAGCTTCGCCGTCGAGAAGTTCTCGGTCGATGGAATCCGTGATCTGACCACGGCGCGCATCCAGCAGCGGTTCGACGAGCTCTCCGAGCTGGCGCAGTTCGAGCGCGTCCGGCTCTGAGCGGAAGAACGATTCGAGTCCCGCCGACCGGGCTGCACGTGATCGCCACGCGTCCGGGCGCCCGGTTCTGGAGAGACAGTACGCGCGCCGCCCGGTTGCAGCGAAACCGCGCGGCCGGCGCCGTGTCACCGCTGCATGGACGCCGTCGAGGTCGTGTCGCGGCTCGGTACGTCGGTCATCGCGATCACGCACCTGCGCGATGGCGCCGCGTACCGGATCGGGACCGCGCCCGGGGTCGACCTCGCGGTCCCGATCGCAACGACCTTTCCGCTCGTCGAGCGCGGCGTGGTCCGGATCCCGAGCGGGATCCACGCGACCGTCCGCGAGGGAGGTCGGGAGTACCCGGTCACGTCGTTCGAGCTGTGGCTCGGCGCCGGGATGCGCGTCGAGCTGATGATCGGGCTCGTCACGATCCAGATCGCGCGCGTCGAGCTGCCGAACGAGCGCATCCCGCAGCCGCCGTTCGAGCGTCGTGTACCCGCGTATGTCGCAGGTTCGCTCGTCCTCCACGTGCTCCTGTGGGCACTCGCGATCACCTTCGCGCCGCTCGAGGAACCGCTCGAGCGAATGAGCGACGCGCTGGAGATGGCCGTCCGGATCGCGCGGTTCGATGCGCCACCGCAGCCGCCGCCTGCGCCAGCTACCGCGCCTTTCACCGCGACGACCGATCCGGTGAGCGCACCAACGCCGGCGGATACCGTGCCGAAGCTGCCAACCTCACGGCGCGGCCGGGCGGTCGCGCAGGCGCGCAAGGCCGGCTTCCTCACTGCGGACGGCCTCAGCGACTTCTCCGCTGTGATCGTCGAGGGTGACCTCGCCGCGCGCTTCGAGGGCGTCGGTCCCGCGTATCGCGAGGACGACGCGACCGCGAAGCAGTTCGGTGGCGGCGGCGGCGGCGGCCCCAAGTTCAACCCGGGGACGATCGCGGCCGGTGCGTACCAGACCGTCAGCGATGGGCGCACTGCGGGAGACGAGTACGATCTTGCCGGCGCGGTCCCCGACCAGCGACATCGCCCGGTTGTCGAGATGTGCACCGGGCGTCCGTGCGCGACCGACGGACCGCAGTCGATCGCCACGGTTCGCAGGCTGATCGCGGTGAGGTCTCCGCTTCTGGTGCGCTGCTATCACCACCACGCCGTGGTGCGCTCGCGCGGGACCGTCACCCTCGACTTCGAGATCGATCGCAACGGCGAGGTCCTGCGCGCGAGCAGCCGCGGCTTCGGAGCGGTCGCGGCATGCGTCCAGGCCGTCGTCGAGAAGATCGACTTCCCGATCGCACCAGGCCAGCCGCAGACGACCGTGAAGTTCTCGCTCGGGTTCCGCTGAGCCCGCGGCCGTCGCGTCAGTCGGTGGCCGGGAACTCGCCGGAGTTTGCGGTCGACGCACCGGTGGTCGGCGTGCCGTCCGTGTAGAACTCGGCGACCAGCTGGTCGTCGAACTGGTCGGCGAACCGGCCGACTCCGGCGACGAGGGTCGCGAACTCGTGACCGTCGATGCCCTTGAGCGCGCGGCCGGCATGGAGCACGATCCAGCCGTCGGGCTGCAGCGCGAACGACGCCATCCCGCCCATGTGTGCGTTGTGCTCGAGCAGCTTCCTGAAGAACGCGAGCTCCTTGTCCTTCGGGACCGCGCGGAACAACGGCGCGATCGCCACGACCGCCGAGCCCGAGATGCCCGCGATGACGACCGCCGAGCCCCACTGCATCCGGACCAGATGGTCGTCGAGACGCACGGCCTTCTCGGCGAGACCACTATCTTGCAACAGCTCGTCCAGCGTCATCGGGCTCATCTCAGAACATCTTGCCGAGGCCGCCGGGGAGCTTGTCCTTGATGCCCGAGCTCTGGAGGAACTTGAGCGCATCCTCGGAGTGATCCTTGAGGAACGCGATCACCTTCTCGGCAGTCGCCTTATCGATACCGACCTTCTCGACCATCTTTTCGACGAAGTCTTCCATGTGACATCTCCTGCGAGCGAGGCCGGCGGATACGATGCCAGCGTGGCGCAGGATACGCGGGAGCGAAGCCTCTGGGCGTGGGGCTGGCGGACGAAATTCCCGGATGACGGTGCGCGCTCGGGTCTGGCGCAGCTCGCTCGGGCGATCATTCCGACCGCGCAGCCTGCCTTGCGTCTCTTGCCGTCTGACGAGCCGACCGTGGTGGCGCCGGCGGTCGACGTGCCCGCGGCGCTCGCACCGTTCGCATCGCAGTCGCCCCACGATCGCGCGATGCGTTCCCGAGGTCGTGCTTTCCCCGATCTGGTCGCCGGGTTCGCAGGCGACTACGCCGGCGCACCGGACCTCGTTGTCCGCCCGCGTGACGACGCCGAGGTCGCGCGAGTGCTCGAGGTCAGCGCAGAGCGCGGCTGGGCCGTGGTTCCGTTCGGCGGCGGCACGTCGGTCGTCGGTGGCGTAGATTCCGCGCTCGCCCGCGGCGATCGGCCCGCGGTCGTCAGCCTCGATCTCGGCGCGCTCGCAGGAGTTCGCGAGGTCGATGCGGTCAGCCGGCTCGCGCGGATCGGCGCCGGTACCCTCGGGCCCGCCCTGGAGGAGGAGCTGCAGACCCACGGCCTGACGCTGCGCCACTATCCGCAGTCGTTCGAGTTCTCGACCCTCGGTGGCTGGCTCGCTACCCGCGCGGGTGGCCACTACGCGACGGGGCCGACCCGGATCGACGAGCTCGCGCACTCGCTCACGATGATCACGCCGCGCGGCACGCTCGCGACCCATCGCCACCCCGGCTCCGGTGCCGGCCCCGAGCCCGCTCGCCTCGTGCTCGGCTCGGAAGGCGCGCTCGGGGTGATCACCGAGGCCTGGATGCG
>JAYUYE010000982.1:0-7333 GCA_043752985.1 Myxococcales bacterium | reverse complement strand
ACTTCATGGGCGTGGATCCCGAGACCGCGAGGCGGGTCAACGTGGTCGGCACCAAGTCCGTCCTCGATCTGGCACGCGACGCAGGCAGGCTCGAGCGCGTGGTGCACTGGTCGACCGCGATGGTGTCCGGCGATCGCCGCGGCACGTTCTTCGAGGAAGACCTCGACGCGGGACAGAAGTTCCACAACGACTACGAGAGCACCAAGTACGAGGCCGAGAAGCTCGTGCGCGATGCGATGCGCCAGCTGCCGATCACGGTGCTGCGTCCGGGGATCATCGTCGGCGACAGCCGGACGGGCGAGATCGACAAGCTCGACGGTCCCTACTACCTCATGGTGCTGATCGCGACCAACGCCTCCGGTCTCCGGCTTCCTCTGCTCGGTCGTGGCGACGCGCCGCTTCACCTCGTTCCGATCGACTACGTGATCGATGCGGCGTGGCACATCGCGCACAGCGACGGCGCCGCGGGCAAGACGTTTCACATCGTCGATCCGGCGCCGCTCTCCGCGCGTGCAGTCTTCGAGGGCGTCGCCGAGCACGCGAAGACCGAGAAGCCGCGCGGCTACATCCCGCGCCAGCTCGCTCGCGCGGTACTCCGCACTCCCGGCCTGTCGCGGCTCAGTCGCGGGCCGCTCGCGTTCGTCGACGTGCTCGATCACCCCGTGGTCTACGACCAGACGAACACGGTGAACGCGCTTGCCGGGACCACGCTGCGCTGTCCACCGCTCGCGGACTATCTCCCGGTGCTCGTGCGCCACGTCCTCGACGTCTCGCGCCCCAGCCCCGTGATTGCCGACGACGTCAGCGATCCACTCGACTGAGCTGGCTACTGCACGGTGCTGATCATCAGATCGTAGACGCCGCCATTGCGGGCCGAGGCGAAATAGAGGCGGCAGCCATCGAGGCTGAGGAACGCATCTCCGTCGGCGTACCCGCCGTTGACGGCCGGAACGAGCTGAGGCGTTCCGAAGGCATCCGAGGTGCTGGTGCGCGTTGCGTACCAGAGGTCGGCGGACTCGAACCCACCCGGGCGATTCGACGTGAGCAGGATCAGCCGGCCATCGGCGGACAGTGTGGGGTCGGCCGCGCCGTTGAAACCGCCGAGGTTCGCCACATCGACGGGCGCAGCGAAGTCCTCCGTCTTCGCGCCGCGCTTCGCAACCACGATGCGCTGCGGAATGCCGATCGCGTAATACAAATCGAGGCCGTCGGCGGTGATGAACGGATCGAGCTGGGAGTCGGCGTCGTTGAGCGCCGCCATGTGGTTCTGGTCGATCGTGTCGAAGGCGCTGGTGCCTCCGCCGGTGCGCGAGACTTGCCACAGGTCCGATGCTCCCTGACCACCCGAACGTGCGGTCGACAGGATGCCGAGCAGGTCATCACCGGTCAACGTCACCTTGCTATCGGCGAGGTTGTTGTCGCTCAGGCTCTGCTTGACGACGCTGTTGCTGAACGATTCCCCCACCGCGTTGCGTGACGCCTGCCAGACGTCATCGTCACCGCCGCCCGGTCCGGGACCGACCCAGAAGATCACGAGCTCGTTGCTCGTCAAGGTCGGATCTCGCTCCGGCTGTGCGGTGACGTTGATCCCGGGCACGGATACCGGCGCACTCAGGGAAACCGTGTGAGCGAGCCAGCTCGCGATGCATGGGATCGGCGGGGTCGTATCCCCGGGCACGCCGTCGACCGCATCGATCACGTCAACGACCGGGGGGGCGTCGACCACCCCGGCCGTGAGCTGGAAGCCGCAGCCCGTGACTACCGCGAGCAAACAGATACGCATCGGACCAGGGTATCACGCGGGCGTCAGCTCTCGGAATCGTCGTCGTCGTCGGAGCCGAGCAGACGCGGCAATGGATCGCCTCCGCCCGGCGCGAGCAGGCGAAGGCTCGCGAGGTGATGGAGCAAGAGCTCGCGATTGTCGCCGACCGAGAGGTTCTGCAGCTCGAGTGCGCCGATCCGATCCTCGGGGGTGAACGCCGGCGCTTCGACCCGCTCCATCGACAGCTTGTCGGGGCCATACGCCATGTACTGCGCCTGGGTTGCGACGATCGTGTAGTCGTCGCCGCGGCGAAGCTCGAGCGTGACCTCGCCGGTGACGCTCGGCGCCACCCAGCGGGTCAGACCATCCTTGAGGAGGCACGACTCGGGATCGAACCACTTGCCCTCGTAGAGCAAGCGGCCGAGCCGGCGACCCAGCGTGGCGTAGAGGTCGAGAGTGTTCTCGTTGTGGATCGCGCTGAGCAGGCGCTCGTAGGCGATGTGCAGGAGCGCCATGCCCGGCGCCTCGTAGATGCCACGGCTCTTCGCGTCGATCACGCGGTTCTCGATCTGATCGCTCATGCCGAGGCCGTGGCGGCCACCGATCCGATTCGCCTCGACGAACAGCTGGTACAGCGACTCGAACTTCTTGCCGTTGAGCGTTGTCGGCACGCCCTGCGCGAAGCCGACCGCGATCTCCTCCGCGGCGACCGCGACCTCCGGCTTCCAGTGCGCGACGCCCATGATCGGCGCGACGATGCGCATTCCGCGATCGAGGCGCTCGAGGTCCTTGGCCTCGTGCGTGGCGCCGAGCAGGTTCGCGTCAGTCGAGTAGGCTTTCTCGGTTCCGACCCGGTACGGCTTGCCGATCTTCGCGAGGTACTCGGACATCTCCTTGCGGCCGCCGAACGCGCGAACGAACGCGCTGTCGAGCCACGGCTTGTAGATTCGTAGCGTCGGGTCAACGAGGATCCCGTAGCGATAAAACCGCTGGATGTCGTTGCCCTTGTGCGTCGACCCATCGCCGAACACGTGGACGTCGTCATCGACCATCGCACGCACGATCGCGGTCGTGGTCACCGCGCGGCCGAGCGGCGTGGTGTTGAAGTACTTCTTGCCGCCGACGGAGAGGTGGAACGCGCCGCACTGGATGGCGATCAAGCCTTCGCGCACCAGCCCGTGCTTGCAGTCGATCAGGCGCGCATTCCTGGCGCCGTGCTCGAGCGCGCTCGGTGGGATGTCGGCACAGTTCGCCTCGTCGGGTTGTGCGAGATCCGCGGTGTACGCGAAGACATCCATGCCTTGCTCGGCGAGCCACGCGACGGCGCAGCGGGTGTCGAGCCCGCCGGAGTAGGCGATGGCGAGGCGAGTGCCCTTGGGTGGCAGCGATCGATAGATCCGGCTCATGACTTCTCGTCGTCCTCTTCAGGTGTCTTGGTCGTCCGCAGCCCCGCGCGCTCGAGGAGCTTGTACAGAAACTTTCGCTCGAGCCCGGCGATCCGCGCGGCTTGCGAGAGATTGCCGCCGGCCTTCTGGACGAGGTCGGTCAGGTACTCCCGCTCGAACTTCGCGACGATCTCGTCCTTTGCCTCGTGGAACGGACGATCGGCGCGCGCGGTCACCGCCTCGGGGGCGGCCGCGGTGGGGCGGAGCACGAGTGGCAACGAGTGGAAGTCGTCGTCGGGTCCGGCGAGTGCGACTGCGCGCGTGATCACGTTGCGCAGCTCGCGAACATTGCCGGGCCAGTGATAGCGCTGCAGCCGCTCGAGCGCCGCGCCACCGACCTGGCTCGCGAGGTCCGCCCTGCCCGCTCGCTCGAGGAACATCGCAATCAGGGTCGGCAGATCAGCCGAGCGCTGTCGCAGCGGTGGAACGTGGACCTCGACAACGGCGAGTCGGTAGTAGAGGTCACCGCGGAAGCCGCCACGCGCGACCTCGGCGAACACATCGCGATGCGTGGCCGCGACGATCCGGACATCGTAGCGCTCGCTCTTGCGACCGCCGAGCGCGATCACCTCGCCTGCCTCGAGCATGCGCAGGAGCTTGGGCTGGAGCGCAACCGGAAGATCGCCGATCTCGTCGAGGAACAGCGTGCCCCCGTTCGCCGCGGCGAACGCTCCCTGGCGATCGTGGGTCGCACCGGTGAAGGCGCCCTTCATGTGGCCGAACAGATCGCTCTCGATCAGAGTCTCGGTCGATGCCCCGCAATCGAACACGACGAACGGACCGTCCTTGCGCGGTGACGCATCGTGGACGCCGCGAGCCATCAGCTCCTTGCCGGTTCCGCTCTCGCCGAGGAACAGAACCGGCGCCGCGGACTTGCTCGCGCGTTCGAGCACGGCGAACACCTGACGCATCGCCTGGCTGCCGCCGAGCAGGCCGCCGAACCGATCGTTCTCCGACGGCGGGATGTCGAGCACTTCGTCGGCCGGCATCAGCTGAACGAGCGTCTTGCCGATCCGCAGCGCACAGCCCGGCGGCGCGACGACCTTGCCAATCGCGACGCCGTCGATCACGGTTCCGTTCTTCGATCCAAGGTCGGTGATCGCGAAGCCGGCTGGCGATGGCGCGATCGAGCAGTGGCGGCGCGAGATGAACGAGTCCGTCAGCACCACGTCGCACGAGCGCTCGGTGCCGATCACGACGCCGATCGGAGGCAGGTCGATCTCGAGCCCGCGGTCCGGTCCATCGACGATGCGGAGCTGCGCAGCGCGCATCGCTGGCCGCGCGGAGACAGCATTCGTGACCCGCGTGACCAGCACGGGGTCGTCTTACCGCAGGATGCCGCGCAGGAACAGCTGGCAAAGGTAGCGATACGCCTCGAGCCGCGGCATCCCCGAGACATCGAGAATCTCGTCGAGAGTCAGCGAGCCGTCGACGCGGCTCAAGAGGAACGCTGCACGCGGGCTGATCGGTGCGGAACCAAGCTCGTGCAGCGGCCGCGCGAGTGACGGCTGGCGATCGAGGTTCCCGAGGAAGCTTTGGAACACGCTCATGATCGTGTCGCGATTGCGGTGGATGAGCTTCTGGGCGAGAGCGCTGTTCGGATCCTCCGAGAGCGCCAGGTCGATGCCGGTCACGGCCTTGTCGTACTCGCCGGCGGCCGTCCAGACCTGGGCCTGATCCACCAGCGCGCTGATCCGGCGGCGCGTCTTGTCCTCGCGCGCTTCGCTGGCAGGCGCTGCGCGGTCGATCTCTTCGAGAATCAGCGCGGTCCGAGCGTCGATCGGATCGAACGACAGGATGATGTCGCTGCGCGTGGCTTCGGGATCGTAGTCACCTGCCGCGGGCCGGAGCGTCTTGCCGGTCGTCAGCGTGGGCTGATCCTCGGTCGGCGCCCTGCTGGTCACGCCTGACGTGCGGAGGCCAAGCTCGCGCGTTGGCGCAGAGACCAGAGGATCGGCCTGCTTGAGCGACGCGCGACCGCTCCGCTGCGTCGGCTTGTCGGCGAAGTCCATCGTCTGGGTGGACGAGAACGCCATGCCGAGCTCCCGGGTCGATGCGCCATGGATGCTCGACGGCGGTTCGATCGGTTCATCGAGCTCGATCGCGTCGAGCGCGGCGCGCTGGTGCGGCGGCACGATGTTCGTCGGCAGGTCCTGCGTTCGGTACAGCGACCTCGGGCTCGCGAGCTCGAACAGGTCGTCGTCCGTGCTCCCGATCAACGGTGGGAGCTGCGTGGTGGGTAGATCGAGCGCTGCGTACGAGCGGTCAAACGTCGACCGCTCCGATCGTCCGGCGGGTCCGAGCTCCGCGGTCTCGATCTCGTCGCCATGTTGCGGCGTGCGCAGTGTCATCTCGAGCTTCGGGGGCTCGGCGGTCGCCGCACGCTTTCGCTCGACCGGCGGTGCGGCCGTGGGCTTCACGAAGCCGAGGTCACGCCGGCGCACATCCGTGAGCTCGTTGCCGAAGCCCGGCGTGGCCTCGGGCGAGAATTCACCGTTCGGTTGCGAGGGCTCGAACTCGTTCGTCGGCTCGTCGAAGCTCTGGCTGGCGCTCGCCAGCGGTGGCTCGTCTGCCTCGAGCTCGAGGGTCATCGCGCCGTCATAGATCTCGACGCGTGCAGGTGTAGACGGCTGAGGAGCGCCCTCCTCGCCGATGAACCAGCCCTCGTCGAGCGGATCCATGTGCAGCGGCGGAGGCGCGGCAGGCGCATCGCTGGGGATCATGATCTCGATCTGGTATTCGGGCTCGCCATCCGCCGCGATTCCGAACGGCGCGGCATCCTCGTCCCCGAGGTCGCTCGTCAACAGCTCGTAGTTCATCCGGACGTAGTCGACGTAGCTGGTCGCCTGCGCGTTCTCCGGATCCACGGACAGCACTTGCTCCCACACGAGGAGCGCACCGTCGAGGTTTCCTTGCCCGTAGAGGGTCAGACCCTCTTCGATCAGACGGTCAAGCTCCGTCGCATCCACCGCCATGTTCATCCGCGCGTTTTGGACACGACGCCGCGGAACATGTTGAGCGTGCGGTTCAGCGCCTCGGTCGCCTCGGTCAGCGTGGTCAGATCCTTGGCGACGATCGCCTGGCGGGTGCGATCGACCACGGCGCGCGCCTTCTTCACGGCGTCCTGACCGAAGTCAGAGCCCGCGATGATGTCGGTCACCTGCGGGAACAGCGACTCGATCTCCTCGAGCGCCTTCTCGGCGGCGTGGCGCGCCTTCTCGAACTCCTGGCCGGAGCGAACCTCGACCATGTAGTCCTTGTTCGCGTCGACCATCTTCTTGATCTCGTCCTCGGTCAGACCCGAGGTCGCGGTCACGGTGATCGACTGCTCGAGGCCGGTCTCGAGGTCGCGCGCCTTCACCGACACGATGCCGTCCGCGCTGATGTGGAACATGACTTCGATCTCGACCTCACCGCGCGGCGCACGGCGCAACCCGGTCAGCACGAACTCGCCGAGCAGCTCGTTCTCCTCCGCCCGATCGCTCTCGCCCTGGAGGACAAGGATCTTCACCGAGGTCTGGTTGTCCTTGACCGTCGTGAACACGTGCTGCTCCGACGTTGGAACCGTGGTGTTCTGCTCGATCAGCTTATGGAAGTAGCCACCGACGATCATGATGCCGAGCGAGTGCGGCGTGACGTCAAGCAGCAGGATGTCGCTCTTCTCGTCGGTGAGCGCCGCGCCCTGGATCGCTGCGCCGAGCGCGACGACCTCGTCGGGGTGAACGCCCTTGCACGGCTCGAGACCGAAGAACTCGGCAACCGCCGACTGCACGCGCGGCATCCGCGTCATACCGCCCACGAGGATCACGTCCTCGATCTGGCTCTTCTGGATCTCGGCTTCCTCGAGCGTCCGCGCGCAGATCTCGACCGTGCGCTCGATCAGATCACTCGTCAGCTCCTCGAGCTTATCGCGCGACAGCATCGTCTGCAGGTGGAGCGCCTCGTTGCGCCCCGTCGAGATGATGAACGGCAGGTTGATCTCGGTCTCCTTGACGCTCGACAGCTCGCACTTCGCCTTCTCGGCGACGTCCTTGAGCCGCTGCAGTGCCATCTTGTCCTTGCGGAGATCGATGCCGTGCTGCTTCTCGAACCCGAACACGAGCCAGTCGATGATCCGCCGGTCAAA
>JAYUYE010000981.1:0-2944 GCA_043752985.1 Myxococcales bacterium | reverse complement strand
CGCTGGTGCTCGGCGTAGTCGTAGGTGCCGGCGTACGGCGGAGAGGTCAGAACCGCCGCGGCGCTGCCATCGGGGACAATCTCGTGGAGCTTGCGAGCGTCGTGCTCGTAGACGTCGGGCGGGCCTCCAGCCTGGGCGAGATCGTCGAGGCCTGCGCACAGAAGCTCGACGCGCGCGACCAGGTTCCGGGCGGCGGCACCGCGCGCGACGTTGCGATCGACCCACGTGCCATCGGTGTCGGAGGTGCGCGACGAGACCTTGTAGAGGATCGCGGACAGACACGCGGTGAGGATGTCCGCGAGCTCGGGATCATCCTCGCGCAGCTCGTCGATCGTCATCGCGATCAGCTCGAGCTCGCGACGCACGTGCGGCGCGAACCATGCGGCGAGCCGGCGGTTGCGCGCGTTCGGATCGAAGCCGATCGGCTTGCGCATCTTCCCGGGCTCGGAACCCGAGCGGCGCGCGGCCTTGCCGGCGGCGAGCACGGTGCCACTGATCTCGTGGCCGACATCGCGCAGCTTCGCGCGCCGCTTGGCCGGTGCCGTCCACGTCTTCGCGCGCGCGACGAGGACCGCGAGCGGATTGAGATCGGAGCCGACGGCGCGCAGGCCCGCGGCCCGCGCTTCGACGAGCGAGGTCCCCGACCCGCAGAACGGATCGACGAGCAGCGAACGCTCCTGGACGGTGCTCGAGATGATCTCGACGAGCACGCGAGCTGTCGCCGGGTGGAGCCGGGCGGGATAGCTGTGAAACGGATGGGTCAGTGACTCGGCGACCTCATGATCGAGCGCCGCGGCGCGCAGGGCACCGACGAGTCCGTCGGCGAGCTCGCGCGGTCCATCCGCGAAGATCCGACCCGGCGCGCGGGGTATCGAGAGGGCACGGCGCTGGCGTCCGGGACGAGGCACTGCGCGGAGGCTACCGGATCGACGATCATCTGTCCTGTTCACTGCTAAGACTCGGGCCATGCCCATGCCGCTCGAGATCATTGGCCTCGGAAAGCAGGAAGTTCGCTTCGTCTGGGACGAGGGCGTCGAGGACGTGTGGACGACCCGGGACCTCCGGATCAGGTGCACCTGCGCGAACTGCCAGTCCGAGGCGACCGGCGAACGGCTGCTCGATCCGGCCAGCGTGCCGGCGGATCTGACGATCAAGGACATGCACCTCGTCGGGAACTACGGCGTCGGAATCCACTTCTCGGACGGCCACACGACCGGCATCTTCCGGTTCGCCCTGCTGGCGAGGAAGCGGTGAGCGCAGCGACCGGCGCGTTCGGTGCCGTCGAGGCGGCGTGGACCGAGCGGCGGAGCAAGCGGGCATTTCGCCCCGATCCGATCGACCGGGCGACCCTCGAACAGCTGTTCTCGGTGGCGCAGCACGCCCCGAGCTGGTGCAACGTCCAGCCCTGGCGGGTCGCGGTCACCCTGCCACCGGTCACCGGCGAGCTCGCCCAGACGCTGCAGGCCGCCGCGCGGTCCGGCCTGCCCCACCCGGAGCTGCCGTTCCCGCTCGAGTACCCGACTCCGTATCGCGAGAACCGGATCGCCTGCGGCGCGGCGCTGTACACGGCGATGGGGGTCGCGAGAGAGAACAAGGCCGGCCGCTACGACGCCTGGCTTCGCAACTACGCGTTGTTCGACGCTCCCCACCTCGCGGTCGTCTCGTGTGACCGGCGTCTCGGTCCGTATGCTTTCGTCGACGTCGGGGTCTGGCTCGGGTTCGTGATGACCGCCGCGGCGACGCTCGGGATCGATACCTGCGCGATGGCGTCGATCGCCGCCTATCCCGAGCCCCTGCGGTCCCGGCTGCCGATCGCCGAGACCGACATGATCCTGTTCGGGCTCGTCCTTGGCCATGCGGATGACAGCGCGCCGGCAAATGCGTGTCGAACGACACGTGACCCGGTGGCAAAGAACGTTGCGTTCGTCGACGTGTGATACATTTCTCCGCCTCGGGGAGAGACTATGAAATCACGCGTAGTGTTCGTGGTTTGCGCAATCCTGGCGATCGGGATTGGGACGGCGTTCGGCCAGTCAGCGGATGCGCTGAAGAAGGCGCAATCCGCCTTCGACAATGCGCAGCTCAGCTATCTGCAGGGCAAGTACGACGAGGCAGCGCAGGGATTCCAGGACGCGTATGCAGCGCGGCCCTTCCCGCAGTTCCTCTACAACATCGGCGCGAGCTTCCACATGAAGGGGAAGAAGACGTCGGACGTCGAGGCCTATCAAAAGGCCGTCGACCACTACAAGAAATACCTCGCGGAGGATCCGACCGCGTCGGACAAGGCGAAGGTCGAGAAGGCGATCGGCGTCCTCGAGGCCGAGATCAAGCGCGTCAAGGACAGCGGTGTGCCCCCGGTCGGCGCGGGCAGCGCGGCTCCGCCGGTCGCACCCTCTGCGGAGATTGAGTCGCTCGGTGACGTCAAGGTCCGCGGCCTGATCGTCGTCGAGAGCGAGCCATCGAACGCCACGATCTACATCGACGACAAGCGCAAGGGGCCGTACGCGACGACGCCGTGGTCCGGCTCGCTCGAAGGCGAGCACAAGATCATCATCGAGAAGCGCGGCTACAAGATCGCGGAGAAGACGGTGTCTGCTGATCCGAGCAAGCTGTTCGTCCTCAGCGCCGTCATGGCGCAAGAGGACTACCTCGGCTGGGTCGAGATCACGTCGAACGTTCCGGGTGCCAGTATCTTCATCGACGACAAGTCGATCGGCGCGGTCGGCAAGACGCCGCTCTCGCAGAACATCAAGCCGGGCAAGCACACGTTCTGGATCTCGACCGAGGGCTACGACGAATACAAAGAAGAGGTCGAGGTGATCGCCGGCGAGACTCACGCGATCAAGGCCGCGCTCAAGGGCGCGCCCATCGGCAAGCTCAACGTGATCGGCCTCGGCGTCGAGGACTCCACGATCTACATCGACGGTCAGGTCGCGTGCGAGCG
>JAYUYE010000980.1:0-2945 GCA_043752985.1 Myxococcales bacterium | reverse complement strand
TTCGAAGGCAACGGCGCTGACCCCGCGGCGGCGCTGAGTGACGCGCTGCGCGCCATGATGCCGACGAAGATCGCGCGTGCGGCCTTCGATGCGCAGATCGACAGGCGCGCCGCCGCACTGTCGGCCGACACGGCGCCACCGCGCGCGCCGATCGAGCCGCAGCGCGACCGGCCGCGGCCGCAGATGACCGTGACGGAGGGCTACGGCCCGTCGTCGGGTCGCGTACCGTCGCGAATGGTGGTGACCACGAGCGGCGGAGGGACGCCGCCCCTCCTGCGGCCGGCGCCGGCGTCCGCAGCGACAGCCGTCGATCCGGATGCACTGCAGCGCACCGTGTTCACCGTCGACGATGCGCTCGCGGATCTCGGCTCGGTGCGCGCGCGCATCGAAGACGCCGTCGGCGAGGTGTCGCTGATGGCGCCGACGCTGCAGCGTGCTCACGTGCTCGCATGGATCTCCCGCGCGCGCAGCATCGAAGAGCAGTACCCGACCGAGCGTCTGGTGCAGCACACGACGCAGAACATCGCGCGTCGGCTCACGCACCTCTGCAAGATTTGGTGGCCCGGCACGGTTCGCGCGCTGCAGCTGCACACGACGGTCGAGCAAGCCGCGCGCAGCGTCGAGCCCGCGCCACGCCCGATGCCCCGCCGCTGGGCGGAGCTCGCTGAGCTGCTCGAGACGCGGCTCGAGTCTGCGGTGAACCAGCCCGGTTTCGACGATGGCTGGCTCGACGGCGCGTCGCAGTTCCCACCCGCCGCCGATCGTCCGCAGATGTTCGCGCGACACCGAGCGACAATCGAGCGCATCGCCGGCTCGCTCACGCAGCCGCCCGTGGACCGCGCAGACAGCGTGCGCGTCACCGACGGCGATGTGCTCGAGCTCGTCGACATCTCTCAGCGGCTGCGCTGGCTGCGCTGCAGCGCACCCGACGCGGAGATGTGGGGAGCGGCGGTCGGCCGCATCCGCTTCCTCGTCACCGGCCTCGGCGATCGCGGCTCGGCGATCAAGGCCGTGCTCGACCCCGGCTACCGTCCGCGCGGCACCTGGCATGACTACCTGAACCGCGCGAAGCGAGAGGATGTGATCGCTGCGCGCCCACCGGTCACCGATCGCGAGGCGTTCATCGCCTGGCTGAGCGGGGCATTCGATACGCTCTCGACGAAGGATCTGACGCCAGCGCTCGTCGACGTCAAAGACGAGATCCTTGCCTTTGTTGAGTCGGACGTCCCCGGCACCGACCGTCGGCTTCGTCGCCGGCTGCGCGATCTGCAAGACGCGCTCGGCGAGCCGATCGATCTCGACGAGGAGTCGTCGGCTGCGTCGGCCGCTGCGCGTGCGAAGTCGGAAGCAAGCGACAGCATCGCGGCGGCGGCTGCTGCGGAACTCGCGTTCGAGAGCGTCACGGAAAAGCTGCTCGGGCAGATCCGCGCTCGACTGCCGGCTCAGCGCGCGATGTTCGTGTCGAATCGCGAGGATCCCGAGCTACGTGAGCGCCTCGAGAAGGCGCTGGGGCTCGAGATCACCTGGTGCGTCGCGGACCCGCGTCGCATCGAAGCTGCGGGCAAGGCGATCCAGCGCAGTGCCTACGACATCGTGCTGAGCGCGACCGGCTTCCAGGACCACTCGACCGATGCCGCGCTCTCGCGCTCGTGTGCCGCCGCGACGCCCAAAGTCCGCTACGTGCGCGTCAATCGCGGGCGCCTCGCTGCGTGCGCGCGCGCTCTCGCCCGCGAACTCGGCATCCACGAGTGAGTCGCGCCGCCAGCAAGCGTTCTGCGCTCCTGCTGGCGGCTGGCCGAGCGAACTGCCGCTAGCGGCTGGCCGAGCGAACTCCTGCTAGCGGCTGGCCGAGCGAACTCCCGCTAGCCGCGCCTCCGTGGCGCGCGTGCTAGCGGGCTCGCATCGCGATCAGGTTCCGGCGATGTCGGGATGAGTTGCCATGGTGGCCATCAGCAGCTCGCGCTGTTTGCGCAGCGCTTCAGGGACCGTCGGGCCGAGGGACTCGAACCACTCGCCGTGGCTTTCGAGCTCCTTCATCCACTCCTTTGGCGAGACGCGCGTCGCGATCTCGAAGCGCTCGGCGGAGATGTCGAGCCCCGACAGATCCACGTCGCCTTGCCGCGGGATCCAGCCAACCGGCGTCTCCAGCCCGCCAATGCGCACCCGCGCGCGATCGACGATCCACTTCAGTACGCGCATGTTCTCGCCGAAGCCCGGCCAGATGAACTTGCCTTCGTCGTCCTTGCGGAACCAGTTGACGAGGAAGATCTTCGGCGGGTTCTGGATGCGGTGACGCATCGACAGCCAGTGGCCGAAATACGAGCCCATGTCGTAGCCACAGAACGGCAGCATCGCCATCGGATCGCGGCGCAACACGCCGACCTTGCCGGTCGCCGCAGCCGTCGTCTCCGAGCCCAACGTCGCGCCGAGGTAGACGCCATGAATCCAGTTGAAGCTCTGCAGCACGAGCGGCACGGTGCCCTCGCGGCGACCGCCGAAGATGATCGCGCTGATCGGCACACCGGCCGGGTTGTCCCACTCGCGCGACAACATCGGATTGTTCCCCGCGGGCGCGGTGAAGCGCGAGTTCGGATGTGAGGCCTTCTCGGTCGAACCCTTCTTCCACGGGCGACCCTGCCAATCCGTCAGCTCTTCTGGAACCTCGCCGTCGATGCCTTCCCACCAGACGTCGTTGTCCTTGGTAAGCGCGACGTTGGTGAAGAGCGTGTCCTTTGCCGTGCTCTTCATCGCGTTCAGGTTCGACTGCATGCTCGTCCCGGGGGCGACGCCGAAATAGCCGTTCTCGGGGTTCACCGCCCAAAGGCGTCCATCCTCGCCGACGCGCATCCAAGCGATGTCGTCGCCGACCGTCCACACCTTCCAGCCCTCGAAGCGGCGCGACGGGATCATCATCGCGAAGTTCGTCTTGCCGCACGCGCTCGGGA
>JAYUYE010000979.1:0-2946 GCA_043752985.1 Myxococcales bacterium | reverse complement strand
GCGAGCTGATGTGCTCGAGGATCCAGCACAGGAATGCGGCATCGAAGCTCTCGGTGGGAAACTCGAGCCGCGTCGCGTCGCCCTTGGTGATCGTGTAGCGGTCGGTTGCCCACGGCACCGTGGCGAGATAGCGCCGCGCCTCGGCGATCTGCTCGTCGTTGATCTCGACGCCGGTGATCTGCAGATCCGGAAAATGACGCAGCAGGATCTCGGTCTGCGCGCCGACGCCGGAGCCGACCTCGAGCAGCCTGCGCCTCCGGCGAAACGGCAGGCGATCGTGGACCATCGGCTCGAGGAACCGAGCCTGGCGATGCAACCGTTCGCGCTCGACGTCGCTGTAGCCGTGGAGATATCCGGTGGCCGTCACGGAGCCGAGGATACAGGCGGACGGAACCACCACGCTATCTCGAGCCGAACCAACGGCGCTCAGCCCGCTTGAGAGGCTTCGACCGGGCGGCGGTACACGACGTGGACGTGCTCGAGGTACCAGGCGATCTCCTCGATGATCCGGAGCATGCCGTTCGCATCCTCGTCGCCGGCTGCGCGCTCCAGGCGATCGCCGAGCGCGCTCAGCGAGTCGAAACCAAAGGTTCCGCCGGAGCCCTTGAGCTTGTGGCCCATCGACCGAACGATGCCGAATCGACCTTCGCGAGTGGCGTCGCGCAGTGTCTCGATCTCGGCGCGACGGTTCTCGAGGAAGCGCGGGATGTGTTGCGCCATGTACGGATCGACGCGGACGACCGGGCAGATCGGCCACGGGCGGCGGGTGACGATGACCTTGACCGGAAGCTCGGCATCGGCGCACCAGCGGTTTCGGCCCATCGCCTTGGCGCGGAACAGCGCGGCGTCGGCTGCAGAGACGAGAGTGGTTGCCGGGCGATCGAGGCCAGGCGCCATAGTCGCGACGCCGACGCTGATGGTGACCACGTCGCCGGCGCGTGATCCGTCGTGCCGGATGCCGAGCTCCTCGACCGCGGACCGCAGACGCTCGGCGACGACGCACGCACCGGCGCCGTCCGTGTCGGGCAGAATCGCGACGAATTCTTCGCCGCCATAGCGCGCGAGGACGTCGGAGGGGCGGCGGAGGCAGTGCGCCATGGTGGCGGCGACGGCCTTGAGACAGGCATCGCCACCGACGTGGCTGTACAGCTCGTTGAAGGCGTGGAAGTCGTCGACGTCGACGATGACGAGGGAGAGCGGCGAGCCCTGGCGGGCGGCGCGATTCCACTCGGTCGCGAGCAGCTCGTCGAAGTGGCCGCGGTTTGCGATTCCGGTCAGGGCGTCGATGCAGACGGCTCGCTCGAGCTCGCGCTTGCTCTCTTCGAGGTTCGCGGCCTTGGCGGCGAGCTGGTCTTCGCGCTTGCCGCGCAGCATCCGCTCCGAGCGGAGACGGAGGGCAGCACGCGCACGCGCGCCAAGCTCACCGATGCGGAACGGCTTGGCGACGTAGTCTTGAGCGCCCGCTTCGAACGCGATCGAGATCACGGATTCGTCGTTGCGGCCGGTGATGATCACGATCGGGACGTTCGGCAGCTGCTCGGAGAGCAGGCGGCAAACCTCGAGACCGTCGATGTCGGGCAGGCCGAGGTCGAGCAGCACGAGGTCGGGCGAGAACCCGGTCGCGATCGCGAGTGCTTCGGTACCCGAGTGAACGAATCGCACTTCCTCGCACCCGATGCCCGTGAGCACATCGCGGACGAGGTCGGACAGCGACAGGTCGTCCTCGACGACGAGGGCCCGGACGGGGGTCGCGCGAAGCTGGGTGTCGGGAAGATGCGTCATCTAGTGCTCAGCGAGCGGTTGCGCTCGGGGTCCAGCGTCATTCACCCGGGGAATTCGACCGGTTGGAGGAGGCGGACGAACACTGTGCATGCAGCGCGCCGATCAGCTCGTGCATCGAGCACGATGTCGTATACCGACGCATGAGCGGTTCCGCACGACCTAGCGACAAGGGTGGCGCCCGGCCCGAGAACCAGCGCAAGCGAACCGAGGTCCGGGGGCCGAGGCACGCGCTGCTTGGCCTCCTCGCGATCGCTGCGATCGGGGCCCTCACCGTGGGAGTCTTGCTGATCCAGCGACCTGATGGTCGCAGCGTCAAGCTGTCGATCGACCTCCTCGCGAGCTCGCCGTTGACCTCCTTCCGCGGGATCGGGCTCCTGCTCGCGCTGGTGATCGGTGGCACGCAGACCCTCGCTGCGAGTCTGCTGGTCCTCCGCCATGAACGCGCGCGGCAGGTCGCAGCGATCGCGGGTGGGATCATCGTCGTGACGAGTGCCGTGATGGTCATGCTGTCGATCGGACTGTCGTGGCTACAGCCGACGCTGTTCGCGATTGGCTTCATCGAGCTGCTGCTGGTCGCCGCGAGTACGCCGCGGAAACCAGTCGATCGCGCGCACCGGTTCGGCCGGCGCTGATCCTTCCGTACTAGAGTCGCCCGATGGTCAACACAGGTCTCGTGGCACTCTGCTTCCTCACCGCAGTGGCTGGATGCGGCAAGAAGGAGGGCGACCAGCCCGCTGCCGCCGACAAGATGGCAACCGGCGACAAGCCCGCTGCGGGCGATCCTCCGGCCAAGCCCGCCGCACCGGCGCTGCCCGTCAACAAGGGCACGCCGAACAAGGACAAGGACATGCTCAACCTCGAGCTCGCGCCGATGGGCAACTGGAAGCCCGAGTGGGACGTCGATGCGAAGGTCGCGAAGTGGTCGAACGAGGAGTACATGACCGGCATCGTGATCCGGATCGTCAAGGACAAGCTCGACAGCATCGATGACCTCAAGAGCGAGGCACCGATGATGATGCAGCTCGGCACCGCGATCACGAAGGTCGTCGAGGAGAAGCCGACACCGATGGGCTGGTACGCGATCGTCGAGAGCGACGAAGGCAAGAACACGACGATGGTCTACATCCAGAAGTACGAGGGCGGAACGCAGATCGTGTGCTCGGG
>JAYUYE010000978.1:0-7345 GCA_043752985.1 Myxococcales bacterium | reverse complement strand
CGCGCGGGTGGTCGGGCGGAAACCACGTCGTGAACAGCGGCAAGCGAGAGTAACCGGACCATCCGGCGGGCGGCGTGTACACCCAGCGCCTGACCCGGGTACCGAGCATCAGCTTGCTCTGCGCGACCAGCGTTCGCACCCACTGGCTGACGGGCCCGATCAGGTCCGGCTGGAGCGCGATTCCCGTGACCTCGCTGTACCAGTCGTCACCGAAGATGAAGCCGAGCGAGCGCGCGACCGAGCGGGGCCGCCCGCCCCCCGGCGGGGCCTCGAGCACCCCCGCCACATCCACCACGGCGGCATACTCGCCCTCGTCGGTGAGGTGGCGCTCGATGCGGCCGATCGACGTCACCCGGAAGCGCGTGTCGGCGGCGCGGTCGCGGAGGATCGCGGCGACCGTCTGCAGCGGCCGCACGCGGTCGCGGTAGCGGATGATCGCACCGCCCGCGGGCGAGGTCATGGTGATGCCGCCCGCTCGCGGATCCCACGACCAGTTAGGGATCCGCTGGATCACGACGCGGGGATCAGCTCGCGCAGTCGCCCGGCTTCGTGCGCGACCAGCGTGCAGGCGCGATCGAAGTACGCGTAGTCGAGCGTCTCGAGATGGAACATCGCTCGCATCACGTACAGGCCGTCGGTGATCGCGATGCCGCCCACCACGATCTGCATGTTGTGGGCGAGCATCGCCGCCGGCTGCGCCTTCTCGACCTCGATGATGTCGCTCAGCAGCATCACGTGCGGCTCGCCGAGCGCCTGGGTGAGGAGCACGCGCTGGCGCTGCAGGACGTCGACGGTCTCCATGCCGGGCTTGCCCGACTTGAACGACCACGTGAGCCCGAACCACTCGCCGTGGTCGACCGCAAGCATCAGTTTGCGCTGAACATGATCACGCAGCTCGCTCCAGGTCGCCATGCGACGAGTATCCCACATTGAGCGTCCACCGGTGCGAGTCGCGGTAGAGCTCGCCAGCGATCCAGCGCTTCCTTCACTCGTTCAAGGAGGTCGCGGCCCGCTAGACCGCGACCGGCAGGACGCGGCGCCGCACGAGCTTGATGCTGAGCAGGCGGTACAGCATCTTGCTGACCTCGAAGCTCCCCATCCGTGACTTGCGGATGATGTCCTTGACGGTGTTCTTGCCGTTGACGAGCTCGAGCACGGCGAGCTCTTCGCGGGTCAGCCGGCCGCGGCCCATCTGGGCGACGGAGTCCTCGTTGCGCAGAAACACGACGTCGAAGTTATCGATCGCGCGCTCGATCAGGTGCCACTCGTCGACGCGGCGATAGCCTTCCATCAGCACGGCCTCGACATCGAGCCCGAGCGCGGCATCGATCACCGACGGGGGCAGCTCGAGACCGGCGGCGAGCCGGAACCGGCCGTGGCGCCAGCGCAGGATCTCGTAGATCAGCTCGCTCGACTGGCGGGTCAGGCACGCCTTGAGGTCGAGCTCCGCGAGGAGGCCGAGCTTGACGAGCTGCTGACCGATCAGCCGCTGGCTCGCGCCCGACTTGTCGCGCCGCGACTCGAGGAACGATTCGAAGTCGCCGCGCTGCATCAGCTCGGCATCGAGGATGAACCGGCCGAGCAGGAACTCCTCGGGCACGCCGTCGGCGACCGCCTGGTCGACGCGGCCGCGGCGGAAGTAGATGTCGACGCGGGCGCCGGAGCGCTCGACGGTGAGGATGCCGGACTGCTCCTGGACGTCGAGCAGCTGGAGGACCTCGGCGAGCGGCACGACGCGGAGGTCGCCGCGCAGGCCGGGCGTGCCCTCGCCGAACAGCCCGAGATCGAGCGCCGACATGATCTTGTGAAGCGCCGCATCGTCGAGCGAGGACCGCGCGGCCTCGCGAATCGCGGCGGCATCGGTCGCGACCTTCGCGTTGGGATCGTGCGAGGTCTCGGCGAGCTGGAACAGCGCAGCGATCCGGGCCGACACCACACCGCTCAGCTGGTCACGGAGCTCGGCGAGCGCGGCACTGCGGGCGTGCGTCTTGTCGGCATCGTCGTTCGCGGCGAGATCCTCGCCGGTCACGAGCGACGGGTTGTCGTCCTCGCCACCGCCGGCCGGTCCGTACTTGCCGATCGTGTGCTGGACCACCGCCGTGATCGCCTCGGGCGAGAACGGCTTGGTGATGTAGTCGACAATGCCCATCACCTTGACGAACCGCTCGCCGACCTGGTCGCCCTTGGCCGACATCAGGACCACGGGGATGTCTCGGAGCTTGGGATCGGCGACCAGCTCCCGACAGAACTGATAGCCGTTCATCCGCGGCATCACGAAGTCGAGCAGGATCAGGTCCGGTCGCTGGGAGCGGACGGCCGCCAAGCCGGCCTCGCCATCGGGTGCTGTTGCCACCTGATAGCCCGCTTTGGTCAGCACCAGCTGGACCACCTTGGTGATGGTCGGACTGTCATCGATCACGAGGACGAGCTCGCCGGCCATGTCGGTGTACCCCTCACTCCGCAGCACAGCTGCGGGGATCAACATCTTAGGTGGTTCGAATTACGGACTCAATCGACCCGCTTCCCGAATTGGTAGCGGTTTGGTCAGCGTGGTAGCTTCTACCCTGCGTGGCGCTCCACGAGGGAGACCTGGAGCATTACCCCAGGAAATTCGGCAAGTATCACTTGCTGGGACCCCTGGCTCAGGGCGGCATGGGTGCGCTCTATCTCGCCGTCGCCGGTGACCGCGGGCTCGAGAGGTTGATGGTCATCAAGACCGTCCTGCCGCATCTCGCCGACGCGGAGTACGTCGCGCGATTCCGCGACGAAGCGAAAGTTGTAGTGAAGCTGTCGCACGGGAATCTGATCCCCGTGTTCGACGCCGGCCTCGTGGGCGGTGAGTTGTTTCTCGCGATGGACTTCGTGGAGGGTCGCGATCTCCGCGCGGTGTGGAACCGCTGCGCAAAGAAGCAGGTCGCGTTCCCGATCGACGTCGCCGTTTATATAGCCAAGGAGCTGTGCCGCGGCCTCGGCTACGCGCACTCGTTCCCCGATCTCAACCTCGTCCATCGCGATGTCTCGCCGCCAAATATCCTCGTCTCCTACACGGGCGAGGTCAAGCTGACTGACTTCGGGCTGGCGTCCTCGACGCTCAAGCTCGAGAAGACGGCGCCCGGAATCATCTACGGCAAGGTTGCGTATATGTCGCCCGAGCAGGCGCGCGGCGAGAAGCTCGACGGCCGCTCGGATATGTACGCCGCGGCGATCGTCCTTTGGGAGCTGCTCACCGGCCGCCAGCTGTTCCCGCCGGGCAAGGACCAGCCGCAGGATCTGCTGTCGCGCGCGAAGAACCCGGAAGTGATGCGTCCGAGCAAGCGGGCTCCGCGCGTCCCGGTCGAGCTCGACGAGATCTGCGTGCGCGCGCTCGCGAGCAAGCGCGAGGATCGCTACAAGGACTGCGATGAGATGCGGATGGCGCTGCAGTCGTGGCTCGCCACGAACGCACCCACCACCGACGGCACGCGGATGTCGACGTTCCTCCAGGAGCTGTTCCTCGACGACATCGATCGCGAGCGCAAGGAGCGCCAGGATCTCCTCGCGCGCGTTCGCACGCGTGCGCTGACGCTGCCGCCTACCGACGAGCTCCGCCAGATGATCGAGAGCTCGGGCGGCATCGCGGCCTCGGATCTCTCGGGCGAGCCGCCGGTCCGCAAGCCGGGCTCGATCGGTCGCCGAGCCACCGACCGCGGTGACGAGCGCGAGGATCGCCGCAAGGCCGATGATCGCCGCAACTTCCCGGCCGGCTCCTCGTCGGCGGATGCGAGTGGTGCCGCCGCACTCGCGCGCGCGCCCGACAATGACGAGCTCGAGCCGGATCTGCTGGGCGCCACCGTCGACGGTCGCTACCACATCATGGAGCTGATCGGCGAAGGCGGCATGGGCAAGGTCTACCTCGCCGAGCACGTCGAGATCGGCAAGCGGGTCGCGCTCAAAGTCCTCCACCCGAGCTACTCGCGGATGCCCGACCTCGTCGAGCGATTCCGTCGCGAGGCACGCGCCGCATCGAAGATCGGGCATCCGAACATCGTCGATGTCACCGACTCCGGCACCACGAACGACGGCAGCGTCTACTTCGTGATGGAATTTCTCGAGGGCGTGGAGCTCGGCAGCGTGATCGAGCGTGAAGGCTCGATGGACGTCGCACGCGCGCTCCGGATCTCGAGCCAGATCTGCCGCGCGCTCGCCGCCGCGCACGCGCAGGGAATCGTTCACCGCGACCTCAAGCCGGAGAACGTCTTCCTGATCACGCGCGATGGCGCGGTGGACGTCGTCAAGGTCCTCGACTTCGGCATCGCGAAGACCACCGAGGCGGAGGCAGCACGCGAGCGTCGGCTGACGAGCCCCGGCATGGCGATGGGCACGCCGGAGTACATGGCACCGGAGCAGGCCGCGGGCCGCCCGGCCGACGCGCGCTGCGACGTCTACGCGCTCGGCGCGATCATGTACGAGATGACCACGGGGACGCCGCCGTACTCCGGCGACAACTTCATGGAGATCCTGACCAAGAAGGCGACGCAGGATCCGCCGCCGCCGATCTCGGTGCGCCCGGATCTCGCGCCGCAGGTCAGCGATCTCGTGATGGCCGCGATGGCGCGTGATCCCGACGATCGTCCGCAGACGATGGAGACGCTCGAGTACGAGCTCAACAAGTGCCTCGCGGGCCGCGGCGTCGCGGTCGCGCAGATCCTCGGCATGACCACGGATCCGAACGTCGTCGAGCGGCTCAACCCGGGTCTGTCGATGCGCCACATGGACGACGGCAACGTCATCCCGCGAACGCCGACCAGCTCTCCCACGATCGGTCTGCCGCGCGCGAGTACGCACGGCGGCGGCATGGGCGAGATGCAGGGCATGTGGTCGGGACCGGCGATGTCGACGGGACAGAACGTCCGCCACGCACACAATGATCGCGTCGCCAGCGAGCCCGGCTCGAGCGGCCGGTCGAGCGGTGCGATGCGCGCGCTCACGCCGGCGCCCACCCGCGCGCCGTCGATGAACGAGTTCGGCGCCGATTCGATGACGACCTCGCAGCCGATCCTCGTCAAGCGCAGCGGGCTCGCGATCTTCGGCTGGCTGCTACTCGGCGCGATCCTGTTCGGCGGAGTCGGTGCGCTCGTCTTCGCCGCGCTGGGCGAGCGTGGCAATCGCGAAAAAGTCGACGACCAAAAGGTGCGGACCACCGAGCCCGGCAACGGCAGTGCCGAGGAGCCGCGGCCGTCGATGGGTAGCGCCGAGGTCGTTCAGCCCCGCACGGGCTCGGGTGCCGGTAGCGCGGTCGGCTCTGGCAGCGCGACCGATGGCGGTAGCCGCCAGGTCGTCACGGGCCCGCCGGGCGATCCGAAGCCCGCGGTCGTCGACGTCAAGACGACCAAGAAGGATCTGAAGAAGGACCCGAAGAAAGACCCGAAGAAGGACCCGAAGAAAGATCCAAAGAAGGATCCCAAGAAGATCATCGCCGCGATCGACGACAAGGATCCCAAGGAGCTCCTCAAGCAGGGCCAGCTCCTCGAGACCGCCGGCGAGTGGGAGCAGGCGCGCGGCGTCTACACCAAGCTCGAGAAGCTCAAGGGCTACGCGGGGCAGGCCGTCTACATGCAGGCGTGGGCCGCGTTCTCGGGCAATGCCACAAGCGATGCGGTCCGGCTCGCCGGCAAGGCCGCGAACATGCCCGGTGGCTACAAGGACCGGGCGAAGTTTCTTTACGGCGACGCACTGTATCGCCAGGGCGAGTACGTGCGCGCGAAGTCGATCTACGTCGGGCTGCACAAGCAGCTCGCGGGCGACAAGAAGGCGGAGGCGCAGCGCAAGGTCGCCGCGTGTAACCGCCAGCTCAAGCTGCCCGAGAGCCACGGCCTGATCTAGCCGCGGCTCGCGGCCAGCTCCTCAGACCATCGACCCGGCGAGCCAGTCGGCAAGCATGTCGACCGAGGAGAGCATCTGATTCGCGCGGCGCAGCCGTTCCGATAGCGTCTTGACGACCTGGACGAGCAGCACCGACGCGGCGTTTGCGTCGTCGCTGATCAGCTCGCGCAGGTTGTCGTGCGGGAGCCGGAACAGGAACGTCGCGGACATCGCCGTGACGCTCGCCGAGCGCGGCGCTGGCTCGACGAGAGACATCTCGCCGAAGAACTCGCCACCCTGGAGCGTCGCGAACGTCTGTGCACCGCGATGCACGGCGACCTGGCCCGACAGGATCAGGAACAGCGCATCACCGAGGCTGCCCTCGACGACGATCGACTCCGCCGGGTTGTAGCTCTCGATCTCTCCCGCACGCGCGAGCCGTGCGAGCTGCTCGGGCTCGAGGTGAACCAACAGCGGATGCTTCTCCAGCAGGGTCGGCGTCGGCACCGCCCCAGTATCCACAATTTCTCCGTGTTACGGTCGCGCGCATGAACAATGGAGTGCCCGCAGTGCTCGCGGCGCTCGTGGTCGTGACCGGCTCCGCCCACGCGCAGGGTGTCGATCGTCGCTATGTCGAGGAGCCCACCTCGGGCCTCGCGCTTCCCCTCACGCCGCTCGCCGGTGAGCATGACGCACGGAGCGTCGCTGCGAATCCAGGCGGGCTCGGCCTGCTCCGCGGCACCGAGCTCGCGCTCGTCATCGACATCGAGGACGACGACGTCGCGACCAGCGCCGGCCCGGGCGTCGGTGCCTTCGCAGCGACGGTGATCGACCTTCCGGTGTTGCCGCGGTTCGCCTTCGGGCTCGGGGCGGAGTGGTTGCGGCCGTCGCGCACGGCGCTCGCACCGGATCCGGGGGAGCCGTTCCGGTTCACGCTCGCGTTCGCGACGCCGTTCGGCAAGCACGCGGGCCTCGGGTTCTCGTGGCACAAGTTCCGCTACGGCGGCGCGCTCGATGGAACCAGCAGCTTCGACCTCGGGCTATCGACCCGCTGGGGCAATCGCCTCGCGCTGGGCGCGACGCTGCGTGACGTCGCCACCTCGCCGGTCAACCGGACCGAGGTTCGCCGGCGCTACGAGCTCGAGGCCGTGCTTCGCCCGCTCGGCCATGACGCGCTCGAGCTCGCGATCGGCGGCCGGGTCAGCGAGGGCAATGCCGATGTCGACGGCTGGGCGCGCCTGTCCGCGCGGCTGACCCGCGGTCTCACCGTGCACCTCGGCGCCGAGACCCGCGAGCTGCACGCGCTCGTCGGTCCTCTCGATCTCGAGGCCGAAGGTCGCGACGTCCGCGCGATGGTCGGTCTCGAGCTGTCGTTCGGCCGCACCGGCATCACCGCGATCACCACGGGCCTTCGCGACGACAGTGGAGAGCGCCACTTTCTCGGTGGCCAGATCGTCCTGCGCTCCTCCGGGCTCGGGCCGCCGTCGGTGCTCGGGCCGTCGGA
>JAYUYE010000977.1:0-2950 GCA_043752985.1 Myxococcales bacterium | reverse complement strand
GTTCGATCTCCTTCGATAGATCGAAGATCGAACGAAGATCCGCATCGCGGAGAACGCTGACCACCAGGCCGTGCGGTCCCTGAGCCGCGACACCGATGTGATAATACTTCTTGCGGACGATCTCCTGCGTCGTCTCGTCGAGGCTCGCGTTGAGCTGCGGCCACTTCTTGAGGCCGGAGACGATCGCCTTGATGATGAACGGCAGGTAGTTGAGCTTCACGCCGCGCTCGGCGGCGCGCGCCTTGGCGCGGTCGCGAACGAGGACCAGCTCCGTCATGTCGATCTCTTCGACGTACGTGAAGTGCGCGGCGGTGTGCACCGAGCGCGACATCGCGTCCGCGATCTTCTTGCGCATCCCGCGGAGCGGAATTCGCTCCTCCTCGTAGCCCATCGGATTGCGCGGGACCGAGATTGGCGCGTGCTGCGTGCGCGCGATCGCGGTGGTGGTCGGCCCGTTGCCCGGGTAGCTCTTGACGTCGTCAGTGGTGACTCGACCGTGCTTGCCCGTCGGCGGCACGCGGCCGATCTCGACGCCGAGCTGGCGAGCGAGCCGGCGAGTCGCAGGCGTCGCGAGCACGCGCTCACGACCCGCGGTCGCATCGACGACCTCGATCTGAGCGGCGGGCCGGGTCGCGGGCGCAGGCGAAGGCGAAGGCGCGGCGGGGGCGTGATGGGTCGGCGGCGGAACCTGCTTCTTGGTCGGCGGGCCGTCTTCCTCGATCACGACGAGGATCTTGCCGACGGGACAGATCGCACCGTCCTTGTAGTTGATCTTGGCGATCACGCCGGCGCGCGGCGAGGGCAGCTCGACCGTCGCCTTGTCAGTCATGACCTCGACGATCGGCTGATCGAGCGTCACTCGATCGCCTTCCTTGACCTTCCAGCCCACGATCTCACCCTCGACGACACCCTCACCGATATCCGGCATATAGAAATCAAAGGACATCGCTACCACTCCAAGGTCTGGCGGATCGCACCGAGAACGCGATCCGCATTGGGCATGTACTCGTGCTCGAGGCTGTACGGGAACGGGGTATCGAAACCGGTGACGCGGAGGATCGGTGCTTCGAGGTGCGCCATCGCGCGCTCCTGGATCGACGCGATCAGCTCTGCGCCGAAGCCGCACGTGCGCGGCGCCTCGTGAACGATCACGCAGCGTCCGGTCTTCTCGACCGAGTGAATGATCGTCTCGAGGTCGAACGGCATCAGGGTGCGCATGTCGATCACCTCGACGGAGATGTTCGCAGCTGCGGCCTTGTTCGCCGCTTCATCCGCGATCGAGACCATGCCGCTCCACGCGATCAGCGTGACCTGCGTCCCTTCGCGGGTGACCGCCGCCTTGCCGAGCTCGATCTCGTAGTCGCCCTCGGGAACTTCGCCCCTGCTCGCGCGATAGATCCGCTTGGGCTCCATGAACAGCACCGGGTCGTTCTGCCGCATCGATGCGAGTAGCAGGCCCTTCGCGTCGTACGGATTGGACGGCGTGACCACCTTGAGGCCGGGCGTGTGGATGAACAGCGCCTCGGGCGACTGCGAGTGATAGTGGCCGCCGCGGATCCCACCACCGACCGGCGTGCGGATCACGACCGGGCAGCTGTACTGGCCACCGGACCGGTAGCGAAACTTCGCCAGCTCGCTCACGATCTGATCGAATGCCGGGAAGATGAAGTCGCCAAACTGGATCTCCGGAACCGGGCGCAGGCCGTAGAGCGCCATCCCGATCGCGGTTCCGATGATTCCGGCCTCGGCGAGCGGCGTGTCGATCACGCGGTCCGCACCGAACTCGTCGTACAGGCCAGACGTTGCACGGAACACGCCGCCGAACTTGCCGATGTCCTCGCCAAGAACGATGACCCGAGGGTCCACCCGCATCTGGGTCTGCAATGCACTGCGGACCGCTTCGATGATGTTCATGACGGGCATGACGGAAGCGAATTCGGTGTACGTTTCTGCCGTCGGAGTGTCAAGGACAGTGCAGACGTGATCTGGATCTTGCTCATGCTGCTAACCATCGTGGGCGGCGTCGCCGCGGTCGGGATTGCCGCCAAGGAGCGCCGCAAGTCGCTTCCGGGTGGAGGAGGTCCGAAGTTGCTTCCCGAGAGCTCTGGAATCGAGCGCACCGTGCGCGACCTGCGCATCGATGACGTGCTCACCATGGACCACAAGGACTTCCTGTGCGAGGGCCTGATCTCGTACGACGAGGACGGGCACAAATGGATCGCAGGACGCGTCGTCGATGGCAAGGACACGCAGTGGCTGGTCGTCGGGATCGACCGCGCGGGTACGAGCTCGACGCGCGTGCTCGTGCAAGATGAGTCGCAGACGATCACCGGGTATCCCCCGGAGGCGCTCGTGATCGGCGAGGTCCGCTACGTCCTCGACAAGCGTGGCGCGGCGACGTGCCAGCTGTTCGGCGATGTCGGGCCGCTCGGCGATCTGAAGAAGAATCGGCCGGCGGGTCATGTCGAGCGCTGCCGGTGGTGGCTATACAGCGCGCCTGGTGATGACACGCTGCTGGTCGAGCAGTGGGGAGCGGACTACCGCGTGCTGCGCGGCCGCAAGGTCATCGACGGCATCGTCGAGCTGATCCCAGGTTCCTAGGCGATTCTCCTCAGCGCGGCAGGTCGAACGTGAAGGTCGTGCCGCGACCGAGCTCCGTGGCCACCGTCAGGTTGCCGCCGTAGGTCTGGACGATCTCGCGCGCGACGGGCAGGCCGAGGCCCGTTCCCTGCTCCGCGGCCTTCGTCGTGAAGAACGGCTCGAAGATCTTCTCGACCTGATCGGGCGGGATGCCTGGACCGGTATCGGTCACCGTGCACATCACGCGCTTGTCGTCGGGCTGGGGCGTGACGGCGATCGTGATCCGTCCCGCCGTCTCACCGATCGCATCCACCGCGTTGACGATCAGGTTGACGAGGATCTGTTCGATCCGCGTGCGGTTGACGGTGAC
>JAYUYE010000976.1:0-2953 GCA_043752985.1 Myxococcales bacterium | reverse complement strand
AGTAGCGATCATGGGTGACCACGATCAGCGCGCCCGCCCATGACGCGAGCTTGGTCTCGAGCCACTCCACCGTGGGCGTATCGAGGTGGTTCGTCGGTTCGTCGAGCACGAGCACCTCGGCGCTACCAAGCAGCGCGTTGCCGAGCGCGACGCGGCGGCGCTCGCCGTTCGAGAGCTGGCCGATCAGCTTGTGCATCGGCGGCAGCTGGAGCGCCGCCGCGATCGTGGCGATCTGATGCTCGGCGACACCGTCGCGCGCGAGTGACGTCGCCACCGTCGCGTCGGGGACCAGCCGCGGCTCCTGCGCGACGTACTCGAGCTGGAGGTCACGGCGCCACGTGATGATGCCTTCGTCGGGAACCAGCGACGGATCGTCGCCTCCCATGGCGCGCTGCATCAGCATCTTGAGCAGCGTCGACTTGCCCGCACCGTTCGCGCCGATCATGCCGACGCGATCGCGTTCGTGCAGCGCGAACGAAGCACCGTGAAGGACACGGCGCGTGCCATATCGCTTCTCGAGACCTTGAACGGTGAGGAGTGCGCTCACGACGTCAGGACAGCCGGGCGAGATCGGTCTGCACGAGCAGGTACGTCAGCCTCAAGAGATTTAGCCGCGCCTCGGGTGACCGCACCTTCGCCGAGAGATCGCCGAGCCTCGTCCTGCCGTCGAGCAAGCTGTACACGCGGAGCAGCGCATCGCCGAGCCCGAACTGCGCTAGCTCGCCGTCCTGCGTCGGCTCTCCGACCAGGAAGGCCGGCCGGTTGGCCTCGAGCCAGTCATCGATCATGACCTCGGTGAGCTGCGCCGCGCCCGCGCCGATCACGCGGAACGCATCGAGGTGCAGCGAGCGGGCTTTCCACGGATTCGGGTGGCCGGGCGTCCACGTGTAGCGGCCCTTCTTCCACGAGAACGCTTCCATCAGCTTCGCGGCGACCTGCTTCGCGAGCAAGCGATACGCTTCGAGCGGATCGAGGATGTCGAGGCCGACGAGCGTGTCGGCGAGCCGCCCGCCGAAGTGATGCATGACCGAAAGCGCGCGCTGCAGTGACGCTTCTGTGAGCGCACCTTGGGCGACGAGGAACCGGCCCAGCCGCTCGCCTTCGACGTTCGAGTGCACGAACATCGGCTGACCGTCGGAGAGGTACGCCTCCTTGAGCACACCCGCGCGACCTTCGAGCGCGAGCATCCCGGTGCCCTTCGTCTTGGCGAGCCGGTAGGCGACGCGCATCACCGAGGTCTCCTTGAGATCCCCGACCTCCCGCGGTCCGGAAGGCATCTCCACGCTGTCGCGCTGGATGTCGTCCTCTCCGACGGTGATCGTACCGCTCGAGCGCTCACCGTTGATGTCGCCGTCCGGAATCGCATCGCTGGCGATGTACGCCGCACGCGCGCGCACAGCATCCGCCTCGGCGCGTGCGATCGACATCCGGGTCAGTGGTCCGGACAGTCCCTCGTCGGTGGTCGGCGCCGGGACACCGGGAACACCTTCGAGGTCGGCCGTGGGCGCATTGATCACGCGGCCGAGCAACGCGGCGAGATCGCGCGTGCTCACTCGCGACGACCGGCGGATCCACTCGTCGAGCGCATCGCGAAACTCGGCGGCGCTCTGCCAGCGATCCTCGGGCCGGCGCTGCAGCGCACGGACCGTCAGCGCGCGGAGCTCGATCGGAAACTCGTTCGCGTACTTGTGGAGGCGGTCGAGCCGCGCATCGCGGACCATCAGGAGGATGTCGAGGTCGTTCGTCGACGTGAACAGCCGGCGCGCCATCACCATCTCGGCGAGCAGGATCCCGACCGAGAACAGATCCGCGCGCGGATCGATCTCGCCGCCCGAGACCTGCTCGGGAGACATGTAACCGTACTTGCCCTTGAGTGTCCCCGCTTCGGTCTTGTGCCGGCGCTCGGCGGCGCGCGCGATGCCAAAATCCGTCAGCTTGACGTCGCCGCGCCACGACAGCAGCACGTTGCCCGGGGAGATGTCGCGGTGAACGATCCCGAGGGCGCGGCCGTCGACCGAGACGGCGTTGTGCGCGTAGTCGAGCGCATCGAGCACGTCGCGCGCGATCAGCGCACACAGCTCGGCCGGCAGCCGGATCTGGACGCGCGCACACTCGCGGAGCAACGCGAGGACGTCGAGCCCATCGACGAACTGCATCGCGATGTACGGCGTGTCCGCATCGGTGCCGAGCTCGTAGACCTGGACGATGTGGCTGTGATCGAGCTGCGCGGTGATCCGCGCCTCATCGATGAACATCTCGACGAATGACTGGTCGACCGCGAGGTGCGGCAGGATCTTCTTGATCGCGACCAGCTTCTCGAAGCCGTGATCTCCCGTCAGCGTTGCCTTGAACAGCTCCGCCATACCGCCGACCGCGAGGCGATCGATGATCTGGTACCTCCCGATCGCCTTGGGTGTTGGCCCCGTCACTGGAGTGCCAGTTTGTCAGGTTTTACGTCGACGCGGTGGCCCCGGTGGCGCTGACCTGATCGCGACGCACGGATCTCCGCGGCCTTGCACGTGCGAACTCCCATGGCACGTCGCTTGATGAAGGGACTGTCGAGGTCAGCATGCTGCGATTCACCCTTCACACGCTTGCTGCTGGCTTCGTCCGTCGGACCTGGTTGATCACCGTGATCAGCGTCATCGTGTGCGCGTTCTTTGCCGCTCACGCCGTGGCTGCGCTCGTGGAAGCGAATCACCTGGCGCCTACCCCGCGTGGATCCCCTCTTCCACGTGTGGCGCCGGTGACCGAGTCGCGAGCGGCACCCGACGGGTCTTTGCTCGTCGAGCGGAACATCTTCTGCTCGACCTGCGGGCCCGTGACCGCGCCCGATCCGACGGACGCTCCCCTCTTCAATCGTGCGGCGGTGCTGCTCGCCACCGACCTCGGCACGCACGATTCGCGGGCCACCGTGCGCGTGATCGAGACCGACGCCCAGGGCAGCTGGGGC
>JAYUYE010000975.1:0-2953 GCA_043752985.1 Myxococcales bacterium | reverse complement strand
CCAACCATCCAGGTGGCGCCATCGCGCTTCACGTATGCGTGCAAGCGAGAGAGGGAGTTGTCGGCGATCACGATGTCGTTGTTGGGGGTACGCCCGATGGTGATGCGGTCGGGGAACGAAGCCCCCGCCTTCTTCACGAGAGGGTAGATCTCGGTGCCGCGAGCGTGGACAAGCTCGAGAGGCGCCACCTCCGCTGCATCCCCGTCAAGGGTGAGCGTGGCGGCCGCATGGTTGTAATCGGCGGGCGCGCGTTTGCGACGGACCAGTGCCGCTGGGGCCGACGACGCAAGGAACTCCGAGCGTCCGAGCGTGACGAGGTTGCGGTAGTGGGCCGTCGCGTCCACGGTAGGACTATCTATCCCCCACGCCCCGATCGGCAAGCGGTTGTATTGGCTCATCTCTCGACGACGTTCTGGGTTTGACAGGCCCAGAGGGCGCGAGGTAAACGTGCCGTCACATGTACGACACGTCCGATATCCGCAAAGGGCTCAAGGTTCTGATGGACGGCAACCCTTGGACGGTCGTCGAGTTCCAGTTCGTCAAGCCGGGCAAGGGCGCCGCCTTCACGCGTACCAAGTTCAAGAACCTCCTGAACGGTACGATCAAGGAGATGAACATCCGGTCGGGCGAGAAGCTCGAGCCCGCGAACGTGGACCAGCGTGAGATGCAGTTTCTCTACAAGGAATCCGGCGATCTCGTTCTGATGGATCAGACGAACTACGAGCAGGTCTCGGTCAGCGCCGATATGGTCGGCAAGGCCGCCGACCTCATGAAGGACAACCTGCCGTGCACGGTCCTGTTCTTCAACGAGCGCGCGATCGATGTCTCGCTCCCGACCTTCGTGTTCCTCGAGGTCACGGCCTCGGAACCCGGCGTTCGCGGCGACACCAGCGGTAACGTCCAGAAGCCCGCGACAGTCGAGACCGGCGCCGAGGTCATGGTCCCGCTGTTCATTCGCATCGGCGACATGATCAAGGTCGACACGCGCACCCACGAATACGTCGAGCGCGTCGGCAAGCCGTTGTGATCGGTCGTCGACTCGGGCGCGTGCTCGCGGTCGATGGCGGATTTGCACTGATTCGAAGCGAGCGCGGTGATGCCCGCGTGGCTGCGCCACCGCACTGGCGCGCCGGTGATCTCGTCGACGGCGATGAGGTCGTCCGCGCCTACAGCGGCGACGACTACCCCGGTCCCAGGTCCGAGGTCGCGCGGCTGCCGGGCGCCCGCATGGCCGCGCTCCGTGCACGCGCGAAGGCAGTGGCCGCGCTGCGCGGCTTCTTCGCTGACCGTGACTTCCTCGAGGTCGAAACGCCGCTCTTGGTGCCGAGCCCGGGTCTCGAGATCCATCTCGACGCGGTGACCGCCGCCTCTGGCTTTCTGATCACGTCGCCCGAGTATCAGATGAAGCGCCTCCTCGCCGGAGGCTTCGAGCGGATCTATCAGGTCTGCAAGTGCTTCCGCGGCAACGAGAGCGGACCGCACCACGCCACCGAGTTCACGATGGTCGAGTGGTACCGCGCTCACGCGGAGCTCGACGCGATCATCCGCGACATCGAGGAGCTTGTCGCTCACGTCGTCACCGCGGTCGCCGGTCAGCCGCTCGCGTCGATCGGCGATCGCGCGATCAACGTCGCGCCTCCGTGGCCGCGGATGACGGTGCGCGCTGCGATGCAAGAGTGGGCCGGCGTCGCCGTGCACGGGGACGAACCCGCAGCGGACCTCGTGGCCGCCGTGCGCGCCGCCGGAATCGAGATCGCGGACGGCCTCGCATGGGACGACGCGTTCTTCACGGCGTTCCTCGCGCGCGTCGAGCCGGCGATCGCGCAGCTTGGTCGGCCGCTGATCCTCGAGGACTGGCCCGTGCCGCTCGCCGCGCTCGCCCGCCGCAAGCCCGACGATCCTCGGACCGCACTTCGGTTCGAGGCCTACGTAGGTGGGCTCGAGCTCGCAAACGCGTTCGGCGAGCTCACCGATCCGATCGAGCAGCGCTCGCGGTTCGAGGACGATCAGCGGATCCGCCGGGCGCGGGGGCGGGCGGTGTACCCGATCGACGAGAAGCTGCTCGCCGCGCTCGCCGAGGGGCTGCCGCCGTCCGCGGGGATCGCGCTCGGCTTCGACCGACTCGTGATGCTCGCCACAGGTGCACCGACCATCGCTCAGGTCTTGTCGTTCACTGCGTCCGAGCTGTGAGATGCCCGAGGGCATGCGGACCTGACGGGTCGGCTTCCGGATCGGGGAGGTCGTCTCTCTGTCCGCTTGGAGCTACGGCATCTCCATCAGCGTCCAGTACTTGTTGAGCGTGGCCATGACGTCGGCGAAGTTGTGGAACGTGACCGGCTTCACGAGATAGCCGGCAACATGGAGCTCGTAGGCCTCGACTCGCTCGCGATCCTCGTTCGAGGTGATCAGCACGATCACGGTGATCAGCGCGAGCGCCGGATCCTTGCGGACCTCGCGCAAGAACTCGATGCCGTTCATCTTGGGCATGTTGAGGTCGAGCAGCACGACGCGCCGGTCGGCAGGCACGCTCTGGGATCGCAGGAGCTCGAGCGCCTCGAGCCCGTTCTGCGCCACGAGCACCGCGTTCGTGATCTTCGCCTTCACGAAGGCGCGCTTCACCGTCATGACATCGACTTCGTCGTCCTCGACGAGCAGAATGCTCACCGCACGCTCATCCATGGAGCTTGTCTCTCTCTGATCCTGCAGGCCACGTGAAGTAGAACGTCGCGCCCTCGCCGAGCTTCGAATCGACCCATGACTTGCCCCGATGGGCTTCGATGATCTTGCGGACCACGGACAGACCGATGCCCGTGCTCTCGATCTTGTCACGGCGCTCGAGCGTCTGGAACAGCCCCCAGATCCGGTCATGGAACTCCGGCGCGATCCCGATGCCGTCGTCTTTGACCCAGATCACCCAGCGATCGCCTTCGCGCCGAACCCCGACCTCGATGTG
>JAYUYE010000974.1:0-7363 GCA_043752985.1 Myxococcales bacterium | reverse complement strand
CCTTGCGGCGGAACGTCCGGACGCGACCCTCGGGTAGCGCGTCCTTGGTCGGTAGGTCGAGCTCGACGGCGACCTCGGCCTTGCCGGTGCCGATGCCGGCGACGTTGAACTGATTGCAGTCCGTGTTCGGGTACGCCTGGAATCCAGGCGACGGATCGGGCATCGCCTCGTAGGTGATCACCGGGCGTGACCTCGCCTTCTGCTTCGTCGGCAGGAGCTCGACTTGCACCGACTGACCTGCGCCGAGCTGGACCGGCGTCGCGATCGTGTAGCGGATCGGGACCCCTGCTGCCGAGGTCGTGCGGGTCGGTCCGCCGTACGGATTGAACGCCAGGGAGAGAGGTCCGGCATTGCCGCCGCTGACGAGGGTCAGCTCGGCATTGTCGAACGACGCGCCGGTCGCGTTGCGGACGGTTGCCCACGCGGAGAAGTCGATCGACGTCCCGGGCTCGTCGATCACGGCGAGGTAATCCGCGGTCCACGACATGCCGTCGGCGCGGTAGGTCAGCTCGATCTCGTGCTTGCCGGATTTCTTCGAGGCGATGCGCCAGATCAGGCTCGGCTTGTCGACGCCGGTGCCCGGCGGCAGGCGGACGTCCTGAACGTAGCCGTCGCGGCGCATGACCTGGAGTCGTCGCTGATCGCCGCTCCCGATCTCGAGGACGAGCGCCTGATCATCGAGCGAGCGCAGGATGCCGGTGACCTCGCCCTTCGGCGTGACGACCGTGATCGAGTCTCCGACGTGACGCTGGAGAATCTCCGTGGGTGTGGTCGCCGCCGCGACAAACCGCTGCACGGTGATGGTGCTGCTCGGATCAGTGAGATCGCGCAGCTGGACCGACGCCGGATCGAGCGTCGCGGCGACGCCGGCGATCCGGATCTCCGCCGCACCAACCGTGATCTCGCGCTGCTCCGTGATCATGGCACCGGTGGTCGGCGCGTGGCCGCCGTAGGTGAGCCCGCCGTACGAGACCATCCCGGGCGACGAGGCCCACACGGTGACCTTGGTTCGCGTCCCGCGTTCGCCGGCGCCAGCCGTCGAGGCGAACGCGAGTGCGGCCCAGAGCCAGGAGAGCCGTCGCACGCTCGGACCCATTGTCAGGAGCATACGATGGCACCCGGGGCGGCGAGGTTCCAACCTTGTGTATAGTGCGGACGTGGTGGCAGCGACTTATCCGGGAACGGTGTCGCCGGTGCGAGGGCTGGATCCCTTCGGCGAGGCCGAGCGGGACGTCTGGCACGGTCGCGAAACCGAGCGCGACGAGATCGCGAAGATGGTCACCGCCGACGGATTTCGGGCGGGCCTCGTCTACGGCGAGCCCGGGGTCGGCAAGACCTCGCTGGTCCGCGCCGGCCTGATCCCCCACCTCCGTGACCACGGAATTGTCGCCCTCGCATGCGAGGACCTGACTGCACCGGCGGCGAGCTTCGCCGCGGGTCTCTCGGCGTTCGGCATCCAGCCGAATGCGGGCGAGCTTCCCGTGATGTTCGCGACCCGCGCGGTGACCAACGCCGTCGCCGGCCAGCAGTTCGTGTTCGTGGTCGATGACATCGATCTGCTCTGTGCCGACGAGCGCGCTGTCGCCGAGCTCTCCGATCTGTTCTCTCGCGTTGTCAGCCGCTCTGGTGGCCGTGCGCGCTTCCTGTTCGTGTGCGCGAGCGAGCGCCAGCACGTGCTCGGTGCACTCGAGCGCCGCACCGGATCGCTGTTCCCACCGTCCGCGCGCTACGAGCTCCCGCGGATCCCGGTCCAGGCCGCGAGCGCGATCCTCGATCGGATGCTGTCGCTGTCGGGCGTCGCCGCGGATCCGGCGCTGGCCGAAGCGGTGATCCAGGGCATCTCGCGTGGCCAGCCGGTGCTCGCCGCAGATCTCCAGATCGCCGCGATGGCGATGCGCGACCTCCGCGCCACGTCGATGCCGGCGCTGGTCAAGCTCGGCGGTCCGAACGAGCTCGAGTCGCTGTGGCTTCACGAAGCCTGCAAGGCGACCGGCAACGAGCGCTCGGGCCTGCGGCTATGCGCCGAGCTCGCCGCGTCGGGTCCAGGTGCGCGCACCGGCGAGTCGATCATTCGCCGGATCAACCTCGATCCCGCGTACGCGCAGCAGGCATTCCTCGTCCTCGAGCAGCGCGGCGTGATCAGCCGTGCCGATGCCGCGGGTGCGAGCTGGATGCTCCGTCACGAGGTGCTGACAGCCCGCGTCCGTGAGCTGACGGCGCCGGCACGTGCGGCCGCACGGCGTGGCTTCGATCTCCTCGGCAGCAAGACGCAGAACAAGCAGCGGCTCAGCCTCCGCGAGATGCGCGCGCTGCGCACCGAGGGAATCGCGGCGGTCACGCCCGAGGAGCAGGCAGTCCTCGATCGCTCGAAGCGCTACTACCTGACGCTCGCTGCCGGAATCGCCGCGGCTCCGATCATCCTGATGATCTTGATCTGGTTCGCGATGCGCGGACGCGTGTACTTCGATCTCGAGCCCCACGCGGGTGGCGACCGGATCGTCGTTCGCGGCGGGCGCGCCGGACTGTCGACCTTCCACTGGCTCCCCGGCGGTTTCGGGGACGAGGTCGCGGACACGGGCTTGACGCGTCCGATGGTCGCCGCCGAGTCGTGGAAGAAGATCGACAGCCACGACATCGGTGCGGGCAAGGATGATTGGGACGCCAAGCTCGCATCCTTGATGGGGCCGCAGCTCGCGGGCCTCGTCGATTACGCGACCACCGGCAACGAGGCTGCGCTCGAGAGCTTGAAGAAGGCGGCCAAAGATCCCGAGGACATGGCCGAGCTGCTGACCGCGTTGCGCCCGATCGCGCGCGGCACTGCCGCCGAGGTCGCACTCGTCGAGGCGGGCCTCAAGACTCCGTCGCCCGCCGTGCAGCGCGCAGCGGTCGCGACCGCAGGAGACGCCGCGCGCCGGCGCAGCGACATCTATCAGGACACGTTGAGCGCCGCGCTCGTGTCTTCTGACCCCGAGCTGCGCGCGATCGCGTTCACCGCCGTACGAAGCCTCGGCGAGCGAGGCCGCAGCCTGTTCGCGAAGGCGCTCGAGTCGAATCCCGATCCGGAGATCGCGCGCAAGCTCCAGTTCGAGGTCGCGACCGGCGTGCTCGAGAGCTCCGAGTCAACGTCGATCGCCCCGGCGATCGCGGCGCTCTCCGATCCCGACGCGACCGACGTGATCAAGAAGCGCGCGAAGGCGCAGATCAAAGCCGGGCTGGTCAAGAATCCCGAGACCGCGGCGGCCGAGCTGACCGCTCTCGTCGGCCAGGAACGCTCACCGGCCGAGGCGCGGATCTACGCGATCAACTTGCTACGCGACCTCGATCCAATGCCGAAGATCACAGGTCTTGTCGAAGCAGCGCGCACCGCATACGGCTCGAAGTCGCCGAACGTGAAGGCCGCAGCCTTGCCGCTCTACGCAAAGGCCGATCCGGTAAATGCCGGCGGTGAGCTGACCACGATGCGCGAGGACAAGAAGCTCGACAAGCCAATGCGCGTCGCTGCGGCGTTCGGCTGGGGCGAGGTCGTGTCCGCGAACAAGCCGGCCGCCGAGCTCGCCCTCGACGGGCTGCTCAAGGACGAAGAGCAAGACGTGCGTGCCGCCGCTGCGACTGCCGCCGGCAAGGCAGGGCGCACCTATCAGGAGCGCCTGCTCAAGATGGTGAAGGCCGAGAACTACCCGGTGCGCGTCGGCGCGGCCGAGGGTCTCGCGGCGAGCGCGCAGAGCGGTGGCAGTGTCGGCGTCGCTGTGGGTGGAATCTCGCAGATGTGGCGCGAGAAGGGCCGACCGCGGCGCGATGCCGCGAAGGTGTTCGCGGAGCTCGCGAAGAAGAAACCTGGTGCCGTGCTCGAGTACCTCTCCACGGCAGCGCGGACGCCCGAGGACGAGGCGCTCCACCCGATCGGCGTCGAGGGTCTGTGCAACGCGGCGCTCGCGGGCAGTGCACTGGCGCGGGCGTACCTCGCGAAGTCGACCGACGATGAATCCGTCGAGGTTCGCAAGCTGGTGATGGCGTGTGTCGCGGACGGTCCCGATCCCGCGAAGCACGGCGCGCTGATCGCGGCGAAGCTGATCGGCGACGTTAACGGCGAGATCCGCGTCGACGCCGCGCGCGTTCTCTCGCTCTCCGCGGCCAAGGGCAACAAGGGCGTCGGCGAGGCGCTCGTCAAGCTGCTCGAGGACCCTGACCGCGGCGTCCGCGTGATCGCGATCCACGCGCTCGGTGTGCTCGGCGCCGATGCTCCGAAGAGTGCCGCGGCGGCAATCAAGAAGATCTTCGACCGCGCGGATGAGGCGGAGAAGCTCGCGCTGATTCGCGCGGCCAAGCTGATCGCCGCCGCGGAGCTGATCGAGGTCGCGATCGGTGATGCATCCCCGATCGTTCGTCTCGAGGCAGTCGACGCCGCGCTCGCCTCGGGCATGCGCGCTCGCGAGACGCTGTCGGCCGCACTGGCGGATCCCGATCCGTCGGTGCGCAAAGCAGCGCTCGAGCGCCTCGCGGCACAGAAGGACAAGCTCGAGCCAGCGGTGCTCGATCGCACGCTCGCTCTGGCGGTTCGCGATCCGAACCCCGAGCTGAGCCAGCTCGCGCTGACCACGATCGCGCGGGTCGCTGCCAAGGAGGCCGTGGCCGCGCGGCTGACGCGGTCTCTTGGATCACGCGCCGAGCGTGAGCGCGCGCAGGCCGCTGCCGCAGCAATCGGCCTGGTCGATCGCGACGCAGCTCTGTCCGTGCAGCTTCTCGATCCGTTGCTCGATGATCCGTCACACGATGTTCGGGTTGCGATGCTGCCCGCGCTCGGCGCTGCCTATGCGAAGATGAACGAGCCCGAGAAGCTCGCCAACATCCTCCGCGACTCCGAGACCAATGCGATGCGCCGCCTCGTCGTCGCGGCCGCGTTCATCACGCTGTCGCGCACCGATACGGGCCGCGCGGCCGCGGAGTCGTCGCTCGGCAAGGTCGTCAAGGACGGTCCGCCGATGGCGCGCCACATCGCGAAGCTGGTCGCCGGCATGATCAGCGGCAAGGCCGACGGCATGACGTTCCTCCAGGAGCTCGTGCCGTGACCCTGCGCAGCTGACCGGAACTTGCACAGTTTTTTGAGGCAGCCGCGCGCTAACCACCTGGGTTCGCTTCGCTCCGCACCTGGTCTGGTTCGTGCTTTTGCTGACCGGCGATGCGGTACGCCTTCCTCGCCACGGTCTTCGCCCTGTCCGGGTGCTCGCTGTACTTCGACGGGCCCAGCGGCGATGACGGCCCGCCGCCGATCTATCCCGACTCCAGCCCGCCTCCGGTTCCGGATGCAGCGCACTACAAGATGGAGCGCTGCGAGAACGGCAAGCTCTACCTCATCGACTTCAATGACTTCGGCGACCAGCCGGGTCACGGTCAGGGCACGCAGGTCGGTAGCTGCGCCTCTGGCTGCAAGTCGGCCGCGGTGCTGTGCGAGGGCGGATCGTGTCCGACGGGTCAGGGCGCGCTGTGTACGGCGCCGCCGTCAACCGGCAAGCAGTGTCAGCTCGCCGGTACGCAGTGCACCGGCATCGGCACGATCGATTGCCCGCAGTCGACGACGTGCGGGTTCTCGGTTCCGAGCTCGACCTGCACGTGCGTCAACGGGC
Source organism: Myxococcales bacterium (assembly GCA_043752985.1). Classification (GTDB taxonomy): domain Bacteria; phylum Myxococcota_A; class Polyangia; order Haliangiales; family Haliangiaceae; genus JABFXX01. Next base: position 1,742 of record JAYUYE010000974.1, on the reverse strand, counting down.
TCTACAGCTGCTCGACGGACAGCAACATCGCCGGCGTGCAGGCCCAGATCGTGGGCAACTGGCGCGGCACCGTGACGCCGCCCAGCTTCGCGCAGCCGTACGAGGTGTCGCTGTGGATCTATCCCGACGGCACCTACTGGGGTGAGTCGATCAACTCGATGATCCCGACGTTCTATTACGGCAACGACGGTCCGCATCCGTGGCGCAAGATCCAGGTGCTATCGACGTCGCCAACCGCTGGCTCGTGGGCCGACGTCGGCGTGTTCACGAGCTTCAACATCGGAGCACTCTCGGCGTTGATCGTGACGTCGACCAAGCTGACGTTCACGTTCAACGCCTCGTGGCACAACTGCGGTCAGCCGTTCTACTTCAACCTGACGCGCCAGTCTGCCGGCGCACCGTAGCGAGCTCCGAGCTGTTGCTCGGCTCTCCGTCGCACCGCGATGTGATCGCATCCCGGCAGATTCGTTACGACGACCTGTTCATCGATATCGAGTGACGCTCACTCCCAGGTCGCGGACATCAGCGCACCGAACCGCGCGGCGAGGTCCGGACGCTTCGTGATCAGCTGGGTCCAGCCCTGCGCAATCGTGGAGAACGCGAGTGGATCGAGGCCAAGCTCGGCCATCACGCCCATCACATCGCCGCCGTGGCGGACGCGGACCATGAATCGCGTGTAGTCGATCAGCGTCGCCAGCGGGGGGCCGAAGAAGAGCTCGCGATCGATCGATTCGACGACGATCACCGGCTGGCTCGTCTTGCCGGGCGGCGGCGTCGTGCCGCCCTGCTCGACGGCGAGCATCTGCTGTTGCCGCCGCTGCGCCTCCTCGACCGCACGGCGCTGCTGTTCCACCATCATGCGGACCTCCTCTTCGCGGTGCTGTCGGTCGCGCTCCTGCTGGGCGTCGCGGTCGGCGCGGTCGGCGCGCTTGTGCTGGTCGCGCTCCCGCTCGGCGCGGCGCTCGCGTGGCGCCAGGGCAAGGCGCATCGAGGTCTCGAGATCTTCGATCCGGCTCGCGACTGGGTCATGCCCGTCGCAAACCGCCACTCGTCGAGCGCTGTTCCGCGGGTCGTCCCAAGCGCGGTGTTCGCTGCTGCCACGAACGGGCGGACATGCTCGCCGTCCTCGAGCTGATCGCCGGAGACCCAGTCGAGCATGTACAGCACCTCGCGCGGCCCGGCGTCGGCAGCGACGAGGTTCATGAAGCTGCCGACCTCGCGCAAGATCTCCGGTCCGAGGTCGTGGCTCTCGTGATTGCGGATCTTGTGCAGCACGCGCTCGATCTCCGTGCGGCTCGGCCGGCCGATCGCTGCGAGCACGAGCGGCAACACGGCGATCTAGACGTCCGGTAGGTTGGCGACCTCGTCGAGAAGCTTCAGCTTGTCGGCGGCGACTGCGCCGGTGAGAACGCGCGCGACCCGCAACGAGCTCAGAGCGACGGGCTGCTTCTGCGCAGCGCGCCGCATGTCCGGATCGGGATCGGCGCTCGCCATGGCAAGCAGCGCGGCGGGTGAGAGGTTCATGGCCATGAGATCACCTCAACGTGGAAAGAATCTCAGCCCGCCGTCTGCAGGCCTGCGGCGATGCCACCGATCGTCGTGAACACGATGCGGCCGAGCCGCTCCGGGTCCGGGGCACCCGCGCGGCGCCGGCGCAGCGCCTCGATCTGGATGTGGTTGAGGACGTCGAGTGCGGGGTTGCGCCGTGCCACCGAGGCGGCGAGATACGGCCGGGTGGCAAG
>JAYUYE010000973.1:0-7368 GCA_043752985.1 Myxococcales bacterium | reverse complement strand
CGTGCGTGCCCGACTTCATGCCGCCCACGAGGAACTGCACCACGCCACGCTTGAGCTGATCGTCGCGAAACTTCGCGCGTAGTGCCCGATCGATGCGCACCGCGATCGGACCCGGCGTCCCGATCCGGGTGTCGACGGCGCGCGCATCATCATCGGCGCCCGCGTACGGCTCCTTGCCGCCGAGGATCCACTTCGCCGCGGCGTACAGCCCGTCGAGGTCGACGTGCGTGCAGATGCAGTCGATCGGCCCGACCTGGCGAACCAGCTCGGCCGTCACCATCTCTGGACATGCGCCGTGCTCGGCCTTCGTCGACAGCACGAACCGCGCGTCCCCGGCGAACTGCGCATGCTTCTCGTGATCGTGATGGTCGACCCACGCGGCGAGCCGATCGCCGAGCCCGTCGAGAAAGGGCCTGGTGATCTGATCGAACGAGATGCTGGTCCCGACCGTCGCCGCGAACGCGATGTCGAGCACGACGACGCGGCCTTGCAGTTTCTCCGCGCGCGGGAGCATCCGCGGCGAGGCAAACCACAGCTGCGGCAAGTGCATCCGCTCACCTTACGTTACTTCGGGCAATGCAGCGTCACGCTCCACGCGTCGTGGAGATAGACCTGCCGCACCGTCCCGCGATCACCGCACTGCGCCGCGCCGGGTCCGAGCAAGCACAGCGTGCGCTCGCCACCATCCGCAACCAGCGCACTGCGCCGGCCGGGAGCCACCTGATCGAGGTGCGAGCCGTCGATCCAGACGTCCACCGGATCGAGGCAGCGAGAGTTGTCGACGTAGAACGTGGCGCGCGGCCGCGGCCGCGGAGCGAGCTGGACCGGCGTCGCGTCGGGTTTCTCGTCGACGATCACCCGATACCGACCGGGGTCCTTGACCGCCGCGGCGAGCAGCTTGTCGTTGCAGCCGACCAGGCGCAGCTCGGGCAGGAGGCCGCGCGTCCACTCGGCGCGGAGCTCGGCCACATCAGCGAGCGCGGTCCGGAACACGACCTTTGCTCCGACGAGCTGAGCCCGCGTGTTCGGTAACAATGCCGCCGCGGCACCTACCTCGTCGTGGCGCGCGATGTAGCGGTAGGCGGCCTCGAGATCGACGCCGAGCCGCTCGTAGCGACGAAGCTCGGTCTGCGCCGCGGCCCACGCCGGTGCGACGCGGCCGATCGGACAGGTGCGTACCGTGGTCTTGCCCGGTGCATAGGGTCCGCGTCCGAGCATGCCGAGTAGCGAGAGGAACTGCGCTTGATACGCCATGCGCACCGCGGCCATCGTGGTGGTCGTCAATGCGTAGCGCTCGAGCGTGTGAGCGAGTGCCTCGGCGTCGCCCCAGGGGCGGACCACCTCGGGCGTGTACGCGAGCGCGACAGTGCCGCCGGCATCGAGTGCGCCGAGCGCGGCCCGCGCGGGGGCGTAGTCCGGCGCCGCATCGAGCGCGGCAACGAATGACGCGCGGGCTTCGGTCCGGTGCGCGAGCATCGAGTGAGCGACGCCTTCGAGGTAGCGCAGGTGCTGATCGCGCGGCCACGTCGGCAGCGCCCGCACCAGCTCGCCGAGCGCCATCGTCGGATCCTTGCGCGCGAGCTCGGATGCGACGAGCGCGCGCCACGTCAGGAGGTTGCGCGGATCCTCGCGCGTTGCACGCCGCAGATACCACGCGGCCTCGCTCGGCTTGTTCTGGAGGAGCGCCACGACGCCGAGCGCCTGCTCCGCCGACGCGAGATCGTCGCGGTACTTCTGGAGGAACGTGTAGGCGCGGTTGGCCTCGGCGAGCTTGCCCGCGTCGAGCAGCGCCTGCGCGGCGAGAAAGCCAGGGAGGCTCGACTCCGGCGACAGCTTTGTCGCGCGCGCGTACCACGCGAGCGCAGCGTCGAGGTGCCTGAGGCGAAGGTGCCCGTCACCGATCCGTACGAGCAGCGCGAGATCCGGTGGCCGCGCGAGTGCGACTGCCTCGAGTGCAGCGGTCGAGCGATCCCACTTGCCGATCGCGCCGTACGCGGTCGCGAGGTCGGCCTTGACCTCGAGGTCGGTCGGCGCTCGCGCCGCGATCTGCTCGAGCTCGGTGACGAGCCGCGAGGTATCGCCGCGCGACGCGTGGATCAGCACGAGTACGCGGCGCGATGGCAGGTGCTCCGGGTGGCGCGCCGTGACCTGCGTGAGCTGGCGCTCGGCGCCGGTCGAGTCTCCGGTCGCCCACAGCGCCGAGCCGTAGCGGAATCTCGCCTCGAGATCCCACGGCCGCCGCGTCACGAGCTGGCGCATCAGATCGCGCGCGACCTCGTGCTTGTTCGCGCGTGCCGCTGCGAACGCCGCCGCACGTAGCGCCTGGAGGTCACCTGGCGCGAGGTCGTTCGCGTAGGCGAACTTGCCGGCGGCGCGCGCCGCGAGCTTGGGCTCCGACCGGGCCACCGCGAGCTGGAGGTACAGCTCGCCGACGGCACGCTGCGCCTCGAAGCATTTCGGATCGATGAACACCGCACGCTCGAGATCGTGCTCGGCGAGCCGCAGCTGCTCGGTGCGCGCCTTCGCTATCACGACCGGATCCACCGACGTGACCTTCGGCGTCAGCACGCCGGTGAGATGACCGAGCCCGCGCCCGAGCAGCGTGATCGCGTAGTGATCGATCGCGAGCGAGCGCTGGAGCTGTGTGGCGCGCGCCGCCGTGACCGGCTTCTTGCCGCCTTTCGCCCAGACCTCGCCGAGCGTCTCGCCGAGGAGCTTGTGATACGTCGGGACTGGCCCGGTGCGCTGCGCCTCGTGCGCGAGCGTCGCCTTGCCCTTGACGACCTTCCACAGTGCGAGGGAGATCCGCAGCTCCCAGTTCGGACGCTCGACCCAGCCCGTGACGATCCAGCTCACGCCGTGGGATGTTGCGAACGCCGCGAGCTGCGTCGGTTCCGCCGGCACCTTGGTGCTGCCGACGAACAGCGGCCCGCCGATCGACTCGAGGTCGAACACGCTCTCCGTCTTGCTCGCGATCTCGAACGGCGCCCCCACGATCAGCCAGTCGAATGCGCGCACGCCCGAGCGGTTCTCGAACGGCACCACCGCGAACGAGTCGGGGCTGACGGCGTAGTCGGGCACCTCGGTGGTCTCGACCGGCGAGCTGCCGGCCGGCCGGGCGGCCCCACTACCGACCGCGGACGCGGGTGGAACCTCGGGCTCTGCGTCGGGCGAAACCGCAGGCTGGCCCCCGGCCACCGTGCCGAGGACGATGATCGACGCCGCGACCATGACGGCAACGTGCGCCCAGCGCCGGGACCTCATATACTGAGCATACCGTGGCGGACGACAAGGGGTCTGCTGCTTCCAGGCAACCGCGCAAGCGAAAGCGCCGATTGCGCGCCGTGTCCCTCCTCCGGCTCGAATTGCTGCTGATCGTCTATGGCGCGTCGATGGGTGCTGCGGCGACCTACCTCGCAGTGACGACCCTCAACACCGAGCTGCCTCAGAACCTGACCCAGCTCCTCGACTACCAGCCGAACCGGCGAAGCATCGTGCTGTCGTCGGACGGCGAGGAGATCGGGACGTTCTCGATCGAGAACCGCAAGATCGTCGCGCTCGAGCGCATGCCTCCCCACGTACCCGCCGCGTTTCTCGCCGCCGAAGATCGCCGGTTCTACAAGCACGTCGGGTTCGACACCGTCGGCATTCTGCGCGCCGCGTACAAGAACTTCCGCAGCGACGACGAGGACGAGCCCGGCAAGATCAAGCAGGGCGGCTCGACCATCACCCAGCAGATCATCAAGCAGACGCTGCTCGCGGGCGAGGAATCGCTCGGCGATCTCGATCTGACGCCCGAGGAGTCCGTGCGCGAGCGCAAGAAGAAGAAGTACCGGCGCAAGGCCAAGGAGATGATCCTGGCGGTCCGCCTCGAGCGCGAGCTCAACAAGTCGCAGATCCTGTCGATCTATCTCAACCACATCTATCTCGGTCACGGCGCGTACGGCGTCAGCGCCGCGGCGAACACGTACTTCGGCAAGGAGGTCGAGGATCTCACCGTCGCGGAGGCAGCGATGCTCGCCGGCCTCGTGGCATCGCCGACGAAGTACGCGCCGCATCGCAACATGGCCCTCGCCCGCGAACGCCAGATCCGCACGCTGAAGTTCATGAAGCTCGAGAACTACCTGACCGAGGCGGAGTACGAGGCCGCGCTCGCCGAGCCGATCGCGCTCGTCGACGAGAGCGACCTGAATCACCTCGCGTCCCCGTACTTCGTCGAGCACGTGCGACAGGTCGCGACCAAGCGCTACGGCGATCGCCAGCTGTTCAAGGGCGGCCTCAAGTTCTACTCGACGCTCGACACCCGGATGCAGACCGCCGCCGAAGGCGCCGTGCGCAAGGGCCTCGAGTCGCTCGACCGCCGGCTCGGCGTCCGCGGTCCGATCGGCTCGGTGGCGCAGGCCAAGCGCGGCGTGTGGACCGGCGGCCCCGCACATCCGATCACGGGCCTGACGAACGACACGAGCGTGCTCGCCGATCAGATTCTCCCCGATCAGTCGTACGGCGCGATGGTCGTCGAGCTGCCAAAGAACAAGACGAGCGTGATCGTCGACCTCGGCCCGAAGCGGCTCCCGCTGACCGACCTCGACGCCAAGGACATCCGTGCGTGGCGCGACGAGAAGACCGGCGAGGCGGTCAAGCTCGGCGACCTGTTGCCGGTGCGCCTCGAAGGGGACGGCGCCGCGGTGAAGCTCGCGCAGCGTCCCGAGCTGCAGGGCGCGATGGTCGTGATGGAACCGTCGACGGGGCGCGTCCTCGCGATGGTCGGCGGCTACGACTGGACGTCGAGCCAGTTCAATCGAGCGACCCAGGCCGAGCGCCAGGTCGGCTCCTCGATCAAACCCTTCATCTATGCTGCCGCGATCGAGGCCGGGCGAACGCCCGTCGATCGGATGACCGACGGTCCGTACTCGGTGACCACCGCGACCGGCGTGTGGACGCCCGCCAACTACGACAACAAGTACATGGGCAACGTCACGCTGATGACCGCCCTCGCCTACTCCCTCAACACGATCAGCGTGCAGCTCGTCGTGCAGGTCGGCCTCGAGCGCCTGCTCGAGATCCTGCGCGGGTTTGGCATCACCTCGCCGATCCCGCGCCACATCTCGGTCAGCCTGGGAACGCCCGACCTGACGCTGCTCGAGATGACCGCCGGCTATGCCGGCCTCGCGTCGGGGGGGCGCCGCGTCACACCGCGGTTCTTCGATCTGGTCACCAACACGTCGAACGGCGAGACGATCGAGGACCTGCGCAATGCGCCTCCGGGCGCCCAGGTGATCTCGCCCGAGGTCGCCTACGTCACCCAGGCGCTGATGAAGGGCGTCGTCCAGCGCGGCACCGCACGGTTCGCGCAGACCATCGGGCGGCCGGCCGCCGGCAAGACCGGCACGTCGGCGAACTATCGCGATGTCTGGTTCATCGGGTTCACCGCAGACCTCGTCGCCGGCGTGTGGATCGGCCGCGATGACTCGACGCCGATCGGCGACAAGATCACCGGCGGTGGCGTCGCAGTGCCGATCTGGGTCGACTTCATGCAGAAGGCGCATCCACGAACGAAGGTCCGCGATTTCCCCGTCCCGCCGAACATCGGGTTCGCGCGCGTCGAGCCGTGGAGTGGCGACCCGACCGGGCCGCGCGCCGATCCCAAGGACGCGCTCTGGATGCCGTTCGTGCGCGGCACGATGCCGAATCGCCTCCTGACGGGCCCGCAGATCCGGTCGTTCGACGATCTCGTGCCATCGCCCACACTTCCAGCGCCCCCGAAGTGCACCTCCCTGTCGTGCCTCTGACCTTGCGTGTTAGTGTCAGCCCCATGTTCCGCATCGCGTTGTTCGCGAGCTGCGTCGCGCTCGTGCCGGCGTGTCGATACTCCCTGGAGGACGGTGCCTCGAGCGTCACCGCCGACTCCAATGTCGATGCACCGATCAGCCCCTCATGCATGGAGGCGACCACGCACTCCGACCTCGCCTTCCTCGAGACCAAGATCTTCGCGGCCTCGTGCATCTTCTCGGGCTGCCACAATGGAGCGAACACCGATGCCGGTCGGCTCGACCTGCGCGCCGGGATGTCGCACGCCGAGCTGGTCAACGTCGCCTCGGTGATCGCCCCCACATACAAGTACGTCGTCCCGAACCAGCCGAATCAGAGTCACCTGCTGATGATGATCCAGCACATCCCCCCCGCCATGATGAGCCCACCGACGACGGCCCCCGACCCTCAGATTGGCTTCATGCCTCAGAACGCCGGCGGGCGCGCGCTGTGCGTCGAGAAGCGTGACGCGATCGAGCGCTGGATCATGGCCGGCGCGCCTGCTACCTGAACGAGATGGGTCGGGATCTCCGTGAGACCTCAGCCAGTAAGTCTCCGTTCGGAAAGCGTGATTTCCGATATTGGCACCCGTGGTTGGCTTGACGCCGCACACGTGCGCTCGCTACAACATTCGCAAGCAGCGCGAGGGGCTACGGTCACGCGCGCGGAGGCAATGGATCGATGAGCTGGCTAAGTGAACTCTTCCAAAAGGGCGGGCCCTTCTTCATCGTCAACACGTTCTTTCTCGCCATCGTTATTGGCTTGATTGTAGAGCGTTCGATTTACTTCCTCGGGCGTGGCCACCTGAACGCAAAGGCGTTCCTCGAGCAGCTTCGTAAGCTCCTGTCGGCCAACAACGTCGATCGCGCAAAGAAGCTGTGCGATGCGACGACCGCACCCGTGGCGCGCGTCGCGAAGGCAGGCCTCAACCGCCTGCACCGTGGCGAGGCTGCCGTCGCCCAGGCGATCGAAGAGACCATGACGGACACGATCCCCGAGGTGAAGACCCGGATCGGTGCCCTGTGGTCGCTCGCCAATATCACCACGCTTGTGGGTCTGCTCGGTACGATCACCGGCCTCATCCGTACGTTCGACGCCATCGGCGACGCGAACCCGGCCGACCGCCAGAAGAAGCTGTCCGACGGGATCTCCGAGGCCATGTACAACACGGCGTTCGGTCTCGGGATCGCGCTGGTCTGCATGGTCGGTCACCTCCTGCTGTCCTCCGCGATGAAGAAGGTCATCTCCGATCTCGAGGCGTTCAGCCTCCGGTTCGAGAACCTCCTCGCCGACGGCTCGCAGGGTGCTGGCGCTCCGGCCGCGAGCCGTGCGCCCGCGGCTCCGACCGAGGATCTGGGAGACGCGGTTTCGTCGTAGACGGCTTCCCCAGGCCCCGACATGAACTACTCGGCATATCGCGTTCGCACGAAGACCCGCTCGGCGGTGAAGCGGCGCGAAGACGTCGTCGAACAAGACGAGATGGAGAGTGGCGAGCTCAACCTGATCCCTTATCTCGACATGGTGACGAACCTGATGCTGTTCCTGCTGGCATCCGTCTCG
>JAYUYE010000972.1:0-2961 GCA_043752985.1 Myxococcales bacterium | reverse complement strand
GGGTGCCGGTGTCCGCGTCGTCGCCGAGCCTCTTGATCGAGCGCCTCGAGATCGAGAAGGGGTTCATCCCGCCTGACCGGCCGCCCCTGCTCGGGCCGCCCGCCATTCGCAAGGAGGCGCCGTGAAGCGCATCGGTCTCGTACTCGTGATGGTGTTCGCCGCCCAGGCGAACGCGGTGCCCGCGAAGGAGCCGCCGAAGGGACCGCCGTCGAAGGCCGTCACCGAGGAGATCCTCGACGCGGTCACAGAGGAGATGAACCGCGCGCTGTCCCTCGAGATCGAAGGGCGGCCGAAGCCGTATCACATCAGCTACAAGGTGACCGAGGTCGACGTCAACGACGCCTCGGCGACGCTCGGTCAGACCACGAGCAAGCGCAACCGCCACTTCGTCAACATCGAAGCGCGCGTCCGTGTGAAGTTCGACACCGTCGACAACAGCAACTTCGCGGTCGCCAATGCGGAGGAGATCGACGGCGTTGCCGCGCTCAACCTCCCGATCGAGGCGAACGCCCGGATCGCCCGCCGAGCCGCCTGGCTCGTCAGCGACACGGCGTACAAGGAAGCGCTGATGCAGCTGCGCGCGAAGCTCGAGAGTCGGCGCGCGGGTGGCGCCCGGGCGAGCAATGCCGAGGCGTGGACGGCGGCCAAGCCGATCGTCAGCGAGGAGCCGGTGCTGGTTCCTGCGCTCGAGAGCCTCGACGAGCTCGAGACCCGCGCGAAGACGATCTCGGCGCTGTTTCGCGACCAGGGCCACATCCGTGACTCGCGCGTCGCCGTGACCAGCTACCTCGAGCGCCGCTGGTATCTCACCACCGAGGGCACGAGCGTCACCGATACGCGCCGCGCCAGCGGCATCGTGATCGCTGCCAGTGGTCTCGCGAACGACGGCCAGCCGCTCCAGGACTACTTCCTGCGCTACGGCCACACGGCGAAGGACCTGCCCTCCGACAAGGATCTCGACGGTGAAGCGAAGAAGCTGATCGAGACGATCGCCGCGCTCGCCAAGGCGCCGATGCTCGAGCGCTACAGCGGCCCCGTGTTGTTCGAGGGCGAGGGCGCCGTCGGCGTGCTGCGGTTCTCGCTCGCGCCGAACCTCGGCGGAACCCCGGTCCCCGAGGGCCTGTCGCCGCAGGACGCCAAGACGTTCGGTGGCGCACTGACCGACAAGGTCGGGCTCAAGGTCGCCGCACCGACGATCTCGATCTACGACGACCCGACTGCTCGCGACGGTGGCGGCAAGGCGCTGATCGGCGGCTACAAGATCGACGACGAAGGCGTGCCCTCGCAGCGCGTCGAGGTCGTCAAAGACGGCACGCTGAAGACGCTCCTCCTGTCGCGTACGCCGTCGCAGAAGGGCCAGGTCTCGAACGGTCACGCGCGGCGCACGGCCGAGGGTGGCGCGTTCCATGGCAGTGCGACGAACCTGTTCGTCGTCGGCAAGGGCGCAACCTCCCGTGCAGCGCTCCGCCGGAAGCTGATCTCGCAGGCGCGTGCCGACGGTCTCAAGTTCGGCCTCGTCATTCGTCGGTTCGACGACGCCGCGATCACGTCGGCCCCCGAGTTCTCGCGCCGCGAGCTCGTCCAGCTGATCAAGACGACCGATCAGCAGCTCCCACCCCCTACGGTGCTCGCCTATCGCCTGTACCCGAACGGCAAGGAAGAGCTCGTGCGCGGCGCGCAGCTCGCCGACCTGCCGATCCGCGCCTGGAAGGATGTCCTCGGGGTCAGCAAGGAGACCACGACGTACAACTTCCTCGCCGCGAACGAGAGCCAGCTTCAGCTCCGCCTCACCGGCGGTACCGATGATGGCTTCGTTCCGTCGGGCGGGATCGAGAGCGCGATCATCACGCCGGATCTCCTCCTCAAGGAGATCGACGTGCTGTCGACGAGCGCCGGCCAGCTGCCCGCGCCGATCCTGCCGAAGCCCGGCAAGTGATTCTGCGGCTCCACGCCGTCGAGCCGCGGAGCCGGGCGAACGGACCCGGCTCGCGGTTCGTGGTGTGGATGCAGGGCTGCACCCTCGGGTGCGCGGGCTGCTTCAATCCAACAACGCACGACGCAACGGGCGGCCGCGAGGTCTCGATCGTGCAGCTCGCCGACCAGCTGCGCGCCGCGCAGGCAGCCGGCGCGACCGGCCTCTCGCTCTCGGGTGGTGAACCGCTGCAGCAGGCACCCGCCGCGGTGGCGCTGCTCGCCGAGGCGCGCGCGCTCGGGATGTCCACGCTCGCCTTCTCGGGCTACACGATCGAAGAGATCCGCGAGCTGCCGTCGGGGCCCGACGTGCTGGCCCGACTCGATGTCCTGATCGACGGCCGCTACGTCGCGGGTGATCGCCTCGCCACCGGACTGCGTGGCTCGGCCAACCAGCGCATCCAGCTCCTCACCGATCGCCACTCGCTCGCCGATGTCGAGGCGACTCCGGTTGCCGAGATCCGGATCGGGCCCACGGGCGAGGTCGTGCTCACCGGCGTCAACCCGCTCAAGCTCCGGCGCTGAGTTATCCTCGGATCTGATGCGTGACTAGCTGACGACGCCGTAGACGTTCTTGTTCTGGCGCTGCAGCTCGATCGAATCACGGAGCTGCTCGAACAGCTGGCGCGATGCCGGCATCCCGACGATCTCGATCATCGGAGTGGTCGCGTCCTGCGCATAGACCTCGATGTGCGCGATGCCGAGAATGCGGTCGATGAGGTTCTGCTTGTACGCGACATCGCGGCAGCGCCAGAGCTGCAGGACGTCGATCCGCTTTGACAGCAGACCACGCTCCGTCTCGATGACCGTGTTCGTCACGCGGAACTTGATCGACTGGCGGTACAGGTTCATTGCGAACATGAACACGGCCGCAACGGCGAGTGGAATCACGACGTCGAGGACGCGCGTCATGGTGGTGGTCGTCTCGGCGTCACGCACCATCCGCATGACGGCGATGGCAATCGCGGCGAGAAAGAACGCGGCGACGTA
>JAYUYE010000971.1:0-2961 GCA_043752985.1 Myxococcales bacterium | reverse complement strand
CGGCCCGAGAACGGGGTGCGGAGTCCCGTCAGAAGGCCCGAGGAAATCGCAAAACAGGCCTCCGGAGCGAGGGGATCGATTCGAGGTGGGAAGTGCTTCCACATCAGCCACGCTCCCAGACCGTAGCCGCCGAGGTAGGTGCGATAGACCGACTCGTCAACCTGCTCGACCCAGTGTTTGCTCTCGGTCAGGTCAACGAACAGGACCTTACCGAGGTGGCCGTACCGAGGACGCACCAGTGCCGGATCTCCCATCGGCGCAGCATAGCTGGGAATTGCCGTCCCCAGGCCCCAGCGATCGAGGGGGCGAACCCCCGGTCAGAACGTGTAATGTAATTGAAATGATTACGTTCGATCATGGTCCGGCGAGTGCAGTAGCCAGGGGGACGATGCGTATCACCAGCTCCGTGATCACAGCGGCGTTCCTTCTCCTGACCGGTTGCGTGGGTGATGTCGATGACATCAACACACCCCCGGCCACCGACGGCGGGACCACGCCGACGGCAAAGAAGGGCAAGGAGAACTTCATCGCGAACGTTCACCCGATCGTGCAGCGCTGCTCGGGCGCGGGCTGCCATTCGCAGGCCGCCGTCACCGGCATGTACGGCTTCGCGATCGGCGATGCCGGCGCGTCGTACGAGGAGGTCATCAAGCTGCCGACCCTGATCGGCACGTATACCGAGGCGTCGGCCGGGTTGTTCACGAAGATCACCGCGGGTCACCAGGCGATCACGTACTCGGTCGCGGACAAGTCGAAGATCAATGCATGGTTCACGCAGGAGCTCGCGGATCGCAACACCGGCACCACGCCGCCTCCGCCGTTGGTCGATGCGACGGCCAAGCTGCGTGAGTGGTCGGGCTGCATGAAGCAGGCGGACTTCAACACGGCGCAGATGAACCAGAAGTGGGGCGCTCTCGCCGCCAGCAACGCGCAGCGCTGTGCAAACTGCCACCAGGCCGGCGCGTTCGCGTTCATGAGCGGCAACGGCGGCGACGCGACCGCGTTCTTCACCACGATCACGACGCAGAAGGATCTGCTCCTCAAGTACTTCACCGTCGACACGGCCGGCCAGGTCATCGTCAACGCGGCCGCGTTCAACAACGCTGGCGTTGCCCTCCCCGCGGGCGGCACGAGCAACCACCCGGCGTTCAACCCGACCACGAACATCGGCATGGACGCGCTGATGCTGTTCTACACGGCAACCAAGGCGAACCAGACCGCCGCGACCTGCGACCCGCCGCGCTTGCCGCTCTGAGCAACGCAGCGCTCGCGTGATGACAGCCTCCTCCAGGAGGCTGGTTTTGTTTGCACCGAGGTCAGCGCAGCAGCAGCGCGGGGCCGTCGACGGCGACCAGCGGGTGCTCGCTCGCGACGAACTGCGACGCCACGAGCTGACGGCCATCGGCAGCGCCGACGATGTCGCCGATCTCGATGCGCTCACCCGATGCGAGGGTCGCGGCGATATCGCGCAGGAGCAGCGCGGCCTCGGTCGCGGTCTCCGCAGTGACATCGACGAGGACGAGGTCCGGGCGCCCGAACTTGCGCAACCCCAGGGACCACGCCGCGAGCTTGCCTTCGCCCAGCTCCTCGAAGAACAGCGTCACCTCCTGCATGACATCGAACGTCCGCTCCGGCTCGAGTGCGGCGATCACGGTGCCGAGGTGCGCACGCGCGGCGTAGACATCGATGACGACCGCGGCACCTTCCTCACAGACGCACTTCGCGAGCGCCCACGCGGCCTGGATGTGTCCGTTGTCATCGGGGTCGTCGAGCTGCGCCTCGATCACGTACGCGTGCTCGGCCGTGAGGGCGGTCGCCGCGGCGCTCGGTCCGAGGTCGGTAGCGATCAGCTCGGTGAACGGGCCGAGGACCGAGCTCGCGAACCAGTCGGGGTCCTCGGCGCGATCACGCGCGACCAGCGCGATCGATTGCGGGCCATCGCCGTCGTCGGGCATGCCGTGCCTGGTGCGCGACACCGGCAACGGGTCCGGCAGCTTTGCCGACGACAGCGCGATCAGCGCGATGTCCGCGGCGCCGCCGCCTCTCGTGTAGTTCTCACGCGGCCAGGGACGCGCCACGTTACTCCGCGTCCGTGTACATCGCTTCGATCTCGACGGCGTACATCTGCGCAACGACCTTGCGCTTGATCTTCATGGTCGGCGTCAGCTCGCCGCTGTCGATGCCAAACGGCCTGGGCAGGATCGCGAACTTCTTGACCTGCTCGACGCGCGCGAGCGTCAGGTTGACCTGGTCGATCTGTGCCTGGATCATCGAGCGAATCTGTGACTGCTCCGCCTTGGCCGCCGCGTCGGACAGCGTGACGAGCGCGGTGAGGAACTTGCGGCGATCACCGATCACCACGGCCTCGCCGACGATCGGTGACTGCTTGATCGCAGCCTCGATATTCTTCGGCGCGATGTTCTTGCCGCCCGCGGTGATGATGATTTCCTTCTTGCGACCCGTGATCGACAAGAAGCCATCCTTGTCGAAGGCACCGAGGTCACCGGAGCACAGCCAGCCGTCCTTGAGCGCCTCGGCCGTGGCCTCGGGCTCCTTGTAGTATCCGAGGAACACATTCGGACCCTTGATCAGGATCTCGCCGTCCTCGGCGATCTTGCACTCGAGCCCGGGGAGCGACGGACCGACGCTGCCGATCTTGGTCCGCCCGGGGAGGTTGAACGATGTCGGTCCCGTGTCCTCGGACTGGCCGTAGATCTCGCGGATCGGGAGGTCGATGCTCGAGAAGAACTCGAGCACATCCGGCGCGATCGGGGCTGCACCCGAGATCAGAGTGCGCGCGCGATCGAAGCCAAGGGCCAGCTTGAGCTTGCTGATCACGAGCTTGTTCGCGAGGCGGAACTGGAGGTCGAGCAGGCGTGGAATGGCGGCGCCGCGATCGCGATGCGCGTTGACATCGGTGCAGACCTTGCGCGCCCACGCGATCAGCTTGGCCTTGGCGCC
>JAYUYE010000970.1:0-7376 GCA_043752985.1 Myxococcales bacterium | reverse complement strand
GGACATCGGGCCGCGGTTGCGCATGCGCTGCGAGAGCGGCTCGCCCTCGAGGAACTCCATGACGAGGAATGCGTGTCCGAGGGCGAAGCCGCGATGATGCTGCGCGGGGTGTGCAGCGCGCTGGCCGCCGCACACGCCAAGGGCATCGTCCATCGCGACCTCAAGCCCGACAACATCTTCGTCGTCCCCGATCCGGATGCCCCGCTCGGCGAGCGCACCAAGGTGCTCGATTTCGGGATCGCAAAGCTGACCGACATCGGGCTCGCCGGCTCGAACACCAAGACCGGCGCGGTGATGGGGACGCCGACGTATATGTCCCCGGAGCAGTGCCGCGGCAGCGGCGACGTCGACCACCGCGCGGACCTCTACTCGATCGGCTGTATCCTGTACGAGCTGATCGCGGGGCGGCCGCCGTTCGTCAACTCCGGTGCCGGCGAGCTGATCGGCTCGCACCTGTTCGTCGAGCCCGAGCCGCCGTCGCGTCATGTCGCGGTCACGCCCGAGCTCGAGAGCCTGATCATGTCGCTGCTCAGCAAGCGACCCGAGCAGCGCGTGCAGACCGCGATCGAGCTCGCGCAGCGTCTGATCGCGATCGCGCAGCAGCACGGATGGGTCGCGGTCAGCTCGACCGATCCGCAGGCGCGGATGTCGATGCAGCAGATCGTGCCGCCCGGCGGTGCGATGGGTGCCATGTCGGGTTTGTCCGGCTCGCGTCCGATGATCACGCCGGCGTATCAAACGCCGTATTCGGCGCAGGCGCAGCACGCCGCGTTCGGTGCGACCGAGGTGTTGCGGCCGAGCTCGCCGAGCTGGCCGACGCCCGTACCGACAGGGCCTCCGGTCGAACCCAAGCCAACGACGCTGTCCGGCGCGGCGAGCCAGACGATTCCTCCTGCTCCACGCTCGCGTCGAGGCGTGATGATCGGCGGCGGGTTTGTTCTCGCGATGGGCGTGGGCATCGCCGCGTTCGTCGGCCTGTCGGGAGGCAAGCAGTCGACCAGCGAGCAGGCGATCACCCCCGCCACGACGCCGCTCACGAAACCGAGCCCGATGCCGATTCCGACTCCGGATCCGACTCCGACTCCGAGCCCGACGGGAACCGCCACCGCGCCGACGCAACCCGCGGGCACCGCCACCAAGCCGACACCCCCGACGGACACGGCGGCCACGCCGGCGGCCACGCCGACGACCCCGCCGACGACCCCGCCGGCGACCCCGACCGGCACCGCCACCAAGCCGACGAAGCCAACGATGCCAGCGAAGCCAGCGAAGCCAGCGGGCACCGCCACCAAGCCCACGAAGCCGACGGGCACCGCCACGAAGCCGGCGAAGCCTGACAAGCCGACCAAGCCGGGCGGCGATTTGCTCGAGACGGATCTGTAAATGCTGCGCACAGGGACCGTCCTCCTCGCGAGCGTGCTCGCCGCCTCCACCGCACGCGCCCAGCCGGCGGAGCCTGGAAAGGGCGACGCGAGGGCTCTGCTGCAGTCCGGGCTCAAGCTGTTCGCGGCCAAGGACTACCTCGGTGCGCTCTCCGTGTTCGAGACCGCGTATGCGCGGTTCCCGAGCGGCAAGATTCTCCTCAACATCGGCACCACGCTGCTCAAGCTCGAGCGCAACGCCGATGCGGCGAACGCGTACCAGCGCTACCTCGACGCGAAGGATGGCGATCCGGCGAAGCGCGCCGAGGTCGAGAAGGTCGTCGCGGATCTCGATCGGTCGCTCGGCGTTCTCGAGATCACGGTCGAGCCGGCCGAGGCCGAGGTCCAGATCGGGACGAAGAGCTGGGTGGCGGCGGCGGAGGTCGCCCGGTATCGCGTCGACCGCGGCACGATCACCGTGCGCGCTCGGCGGGTGGGATCCGTCGAGAGCCAGCAGAGCGTGCGGATCGACGCCGGGCAGAAGCGCGAAGTCGCGCTCGTGCTCGCCGCCGAGCCGGTGACGACGACGACCACACCCACGACGACCGATGGAGGCATTCGCGCGGGTGTCGGTCCGGAAGCGCGGTCACGGCTGGGTGCGATCGCGATCGCGCACATCGATCCGAGCAACAAGGGCGCCGCTGTGCTCGTCGGGCTGACCGCCGATGTGATCAGCCGCATTCAGCTCCAGGCCGCCGCGCTGATCGGGCCGGCCTCGGGTGCGTACGTCGGCGGGTCGTTCGCACTCCTCGACGGTCGGGTCCGCCCGATCCTCGCGGCGGGCGTGCCGGTGTTCTTCTCCGATGGACCGCGCGTCGCGCTGCGCGGTGCCGCCGGCGTCGAGCTTGCGATCAACCGTCACTTTGCCGTGATCGCCGAGCTCGGTGTCGAGTACCTCGTGAACCCGGAGCCCGGCCTCCGCACGACGTTGTTCATCCCGGCTATCGGCGCGACCGCGCGGCTCTAGATCGTTCCGCGCGGCTTCGCTGGCTCGACGCGATTGGCGCTGGTGTCGGCGACGATCTCGACGCGGTCTTCGCCCGCCGGCGCCGAGATGACCACGACGTCTCCTCGGTCGGCCCGCTCGAACGTGCGGTTCGCATCGGTTCGATGGCGGCGCATCAGGCGGAGCGGCACCCAGCCCGGGTCGTAGCAGCCAGTGATCTCGTGCTTGCCCTTCGGAGAGCGCGGAGAGCTGACGATCCGCCACGCACCGGGTTCGTCGACGACGGACAGCGGGCGCTTGCGCAGCACGAGGTACGAGAACTTCATTCCGTCATCTCGCAGGTGCGTGAGGCGCGACAGCTCACGCGTCCGTGGCGGGAGCTTGATCGTGCGATCCTCGTGGCACCAGTCGTTCGTATGCAGGAGGGACGGGCACGGTGCAATCTTGCGCGTGCACGGCGCGAACACGTGACCGGTACCGCTCGTGAGAATCGAGTCGCGGAGCTCGTGTAAGGCACGAGAGGTCTCGCGCAGCGCCGGCTCGATGAGAATGACCGCGCCGTCGTCACCGATCGCGGCGAGTGCACGTTCGACCAGACCCTGGCGCGCAGGCGCGGCAAGCTCGTTGAGGAGCGTCCCCATCACGACGAGGTCGGCGCTCGCGAGCTTGGCGGTGGTCGCATCCTCGGTGCGGGGCGTGAAGCTGACATCGAGGCCCCGCACCGTGGCGAGCTCGCGGATCGCGGCCCCTGCGATCCCGAGAGCTGCCGCGTCGCGATCGATCGCAGTGATCGAGAGCGCGATCGGCGTTGCGAGAGCAACGAGTGACTCGATCAGCCCCAGGCTCATCGCTCCGCACCCCGCGCCCAGGTCGATCACGCGCAGCGGCCGTGCGGCGGGCAGCGCATCACGATTCGCGAGCTCGACGACGGGGATCGATACTTTCATCGCGTCCGCGATCGTGAAGAACACGGCGCGCGCCGCGAGATCGCCGAGCTTGTCGACCGGCGTCCCGAGTCGCGCACGGTCGCTCGTGTAGCGCTCCGAGCGATCGACGATCGCCTTGACGAGCGGAGAGGTCTGGAGCTGCGCGTCACCGACCGCGCCACGAGTGGCGGTGTAGATGGCTTCTTCGAGCTCGCGACCGGGCGGCAGCGCGAAGCTCAGCCGGCGTCCTTGTCGCTGTCGTTGTCGTCGGGCTTCACAGGAACCGGTGCCTTGTCGTCCGCGTCGACGGTCTCTCCATCCCACGAGGTATCACCCTCGGGCTTCGCGGCGGTCATGACCGCGGTCTCGGTTCCGCTCGAGTCCTTCGGCGTCTTCGGCGGGGGCGGCGGAATCGTGTCCGCGTGGCCGTCGTGCGCGTCACCTTCGATGATCCGCATCGGCTGGGTTTGCCGGCTGGGATTCGACGGGCCGACCATGCGCGGAGGCCGACCCATCGGTCCCGCCACGGCGGTCTCGGTCGGCTCATCGGCAGCGAACGGATTGTGTGCGACCTCGACCGGTTGGGTCGAGTCGCCTTCGACCGTCGTCGGCACTGCCTCGATCACGTTGGTGACGTGAACGACGACGCCGGTGATGTTGTCGTGGCCGCCGCGTGTCTTCGCTAGCTCGACCATCTCCGTGATCGCCGCGCCGACATCGCTGGCGGAGAGCCGCTCGGCGATCTCGTCCTCGGACGGGAAGTAGTCGTGCAGACCGTCCGAGCACAAGAGGAGGCGATCGTTCCTCTTGAGCGTGACGTGCGCCATCTCGACGCCGACGTCGGCGGACACGCCGATCGCGTTGACCAGGATCGTGCGCAGCGGAGAGACCTGCGCCTCCTCGATCGTCAGCTTGCCTTCGATCACGAGGACCTCGGCGACGGTGTGGTCCGTGGTGATCTGCGAGGGCTTGCCGTCGCGGATCAGGTACGTGCGGCTGTCACCGACGTGCGCGACGAATGCCTCGGGGCCCGCGACCAGCACGACATCGAGCGTGGTGCCCATGCCGGCCTTGTCGGACTCTGCCTGACCGCGCTGAAAGACGGCCTGGTGCGCGGACAGCACCGCGCTTTGAAGCAGCTGGACGATGCCGCGGCGGCCCGCATCCGTCGGCGCCTTCTTGAACGCCTCGATCTCGGCGCGCGAGCCCTCGAGCGTGACCCGCACGGAATCGACGGCCATCGCGGATGCGATCTCACCGGCGGCGTGACCGCCCATGCCGTCGGCCACGATGAAGAAGCCCTTCTCGGCTTCCTTGTACGCGGAGTCCTCGTTGTGATCCCGGACGACGCCGATGTCGGTGACGAGCCACGCCTCGAGCGTCACACCCGTCACCACGTCCGCTTCGTCTTGAAGATCACTAGCCATTGCGCTGCCTTGAACTCCTGAATCTTCGCCCGGGCAACCCGCGGCGGCAAGCGGTTCAACGGAAATGCGTCTCATCGCCGACGATCGATCTCGATCGGCGGGGGTGGAGCGCCCTGCGCGGCCAGTGCGCGGCCCTGTGCCGCGAGCCGAGCGACGCACAGCTCGATGGCCTGGGGCTCACGGTCGGTCGTCACGAACCGGCGGCCCAGGCGCTGCGCAACCGCGGCGGTGGTGCCCGAGCCGGCGAACCAGTCTGCTACGCGATCGCCCGGCTTGGTCACGGCGCCGAGGATCCGCTCGATCAGACGCTCGGGCTTCTGCGACGGCCACCCGGTGCGCTCGCGATCCGAATGATTGAGCGTCTCGATATCGGTCCACCAGTCCTCGGGAACCTTGCCGGCCGCGACTGGATAGCGATAGACGCGGCCCGTCTTGCGGTCCGTCTTTTCCTGAACGGGTGTCCCACCGTCGAGAACGACTCGCATGTGCGAGCCGCCGCGGCGCGGGACCCGCACGTTCTCGGGATAGAACGCCCAGTCGTCGCCGCGCGCGTACCACAGAATCGTATCGTGCTTGCGGCCGAATCCGCGGCGGCTCTTGCCCCCGACGGCGTAACACCACATCAGCTCGTTGACGAAGAGGTCGCGGCCGAACAGCCGATCGAGCGCGACCTTGACGTAGTGGACGGCGCGGTAGTCGAGGTGAACGAACAACGAGCCGTGGGGCGCCAGCACGCGCCGGCTGTCCGCGAGGAGAGGGAGGAGCCAGGCGACGAAGGCCTCGGGGTCATCGGCGCGATCGGCGTAGCGATGGCCGCGCCCCTTCTGCACGAGGCCGGTGCCGAACGGGGGATCGATGTAGATCGCGTCGAGCACGCCAACGTCGAGCGAAGCAAGGACCTCGAACGCGTCCGCGCACACGACGCGGTCGGCGACACGCTCCTCGCGCCCGAACTCGAGACGCTCGACGATCGTCTCCATCCGCGCGCGACAGTACACTGTGCCCGTGCGCTTCGGCCCCTGGTACCCGCTCGCTGACGCTGGCGATCATGCTCCGACGGCCGAGGGGATCATCCAGGTGCGGCTCGCGACCGGGCTCGTCGACTATCCGCGAGGGAAGAGCGCGATGGTGTGGTACGAGCACGCGCCCAACACCTGTGCGGCAGCGCTCGCCCTGGCCAAGGCGCACGCCGGCCAAGATCTGGTGTGCCGGCATCTGATCGAGATCGAGGACGCTACTGACCTCGCTGCATTCTGTGCCAAATTGCTGACAGAGTTCGCCCGCCGGTTTGGCGCGCTTCCTCTCTCTCACCGATGAACCTCATCGAAGCCGAAGCTGTAGGGCCTGTCGAAGGCGACGCGCCGCTGGTCACGCCACCACGGCCCCCCCATCGTCGCGTCTCGGTCTCCCTGGTGTTCACGCTCACGGTGCTGATCGGCACCGTCGTCGCGATCTACATGACGTTTCCGGCGCGCAACAACATCCTCGTCACCGAGGCCATTGCGCAGCACCGGGTCACCCAGACCTGGAACCTCACGAACCCGACCACCGCCGAAGTCCGCGCGTGGGCGATCGGGTTTGCCGGCGACGATGTTCCCTTGCCGCCTTCGACCGCGGCGGTGATTGGCGCACGCCGGATCGAGATCCTTAACCGCGACGCGGCGTTGATCCGGCTCAAGGTCGGGGCCGATGACGTGACCTACCTGATCCAGCGCGCTCGCGGATTCGCACCGCACAGCTCGAACCGCCAAGACGGGGACCTCCACGCGCTCGCCTGGCGCCGCGGCGCGTTCATGTGCGTGGCTGTCGGTCCCGAGGCCACGCTGTCGACGTGGCGCGCCGCGTTTCGCTGATCACTCCGGCGTGATCGTCACGCAGGCGCGGCCGGTGTCCTCCGCGCTCGTGATCGAGACGCACACGCGATTCGCCTGCGTGCCGGTCAGCTCGAACGCACCCGGAAGAACGACCCGGTTGCCGCACGTCAGCGCCGTCGGCATCAGCGGCCGATCTGTGGCGTCGCTGCCGGCTTCCCGGACCTGAACATCGAACGTCGCCGAGCTCGCGGGCGGGCAGGTCACGACGACCTTCCACCGGTCGCCCGCGCGGAACGTCCGCACGTCCCCGCGGATCACGCCGGCGCGCTCGCGCACGACCTCGACGAGCACCTCACCGACGCCCTTCACGGCGACGACACGGTCTCGCTCCTCGGTGGGCTCGGCGGTGCGCCATGGCGCGAGGATCAGGAGTGCGATCGCGGCCGCGGCGAGTCCGAGTGTTGGCACCAGCCAGGTCCACCAGCTCGCGCGGTGCGGCCGGTCCGCGGGTAGCCCGAGCCCCGGCAACGCGACGAGGTCACCGCGGATCCCGTCGAGGCAGCGCGTGCACGCCGGGCATGCGGTGAGGTGCGACGCGATCGCGGGATCCGAGGTATGGCCACTCGCGAACAGCTCGAGACGGAGCCACGAGACCGGCTCGCCGATGCATGCGAGCGACGTCATGCGGACGCTTCCTGACCGCGCAGCGCGATCACCTCGTCGCGGATCCGATCGAGGCGCTTGCCGATCGTCTTGCGCGACAGCTGGAGGTGCACGGCGATCTCCTCCTGCGTCATGTCGTCGACGAACCGCGCGACCAGCACCTCGAGGTGGCCCTGGTC
>JAYUYE010000969.1:0-2962 GCA_043752985.1 Myxococcales bacterium | reverse complement strand
AGCTGCTCGTGATGCTGACCGCCGCGCTGATCGGCCTTCCACTTCCGTTCCTGGCGATTCATCTGTTGTGGATCAACCTCGTCACCGACGGACTACCGGCGCTCGCGCTCGTCATGGACCCGACGGACCCCGACGCGATGACCCTCCCGCCTCGGCGCCCCACGGAACCGCTCCTCGGCCGCGCCGAGTGGCTCACGATCGGGCTCACCGCAGTCGTGGAAGCGGGGGTCACGCTCGCCGTCTTCGCGTGGGCGTTGCGCGAGCGAGATCTCGCCGAAGCGCGCAACCTCGCCTTCTCGGTCCTGGTGTTCGGCGAGCTGTTCCGTTCGCTTGCGGCACGCAGCGCGACGAAGGTGTTCTGGCAGGTCGGCGCGTTCGGGAATCTGCTGCTACTCGGAGTCGTCGCCGGCTCGGTGATCCTCCAGCTCGTGATTCATCACGTGGGCTTCACCCAGTCGGTGTTTCAGATCGGTGCGTTGACGGCCGCCGATTGCGCCTTCGTCATGCTGCTCGGCTTGGTGCCCGTCACCGTGCTGGAGCTCGTCAAGCTCGTTCGCGCAGCGTAGATCTCCAGGGTGTTTCACGTGACGTGCCGC
This sequence comes from Myxococcales bacterium, assembly GCA_043752985.1. Classification (GTDB taxonomy): domain Bacteria; phylum Myxococcota_A; class Polyangia; order Haliangiales; family Haliangiaceae; genus JABFXX01. Next base: position 2,366 of record JAYUYE010000969.1, on the reverse strand, counting down.
ACCAGGAGTGCAGACGGACGCGCGAACCGGGCGTAGAGAGCTGGGACGACCAACATATTCAGGGCCGTCGCCGAGATCAGGCCGCCGAGAATCACGACGCCCATCGGTGCCTGGAGCTCGTTGCCGGTCTCGCTGCCCGCGAGCACGAGAGGGATGAGCGCGAGGCCCGCACACATCGCCGTCATCAAGACCGGCGACAGCCGCTCGATGGAACCCCGCAGCACGGCGTCATCGAACGAGGCCCCCTCCTGGGTCTGCAGGTGCTCGTAATGCGAGATCATCATGATTCCGTTGCGCGTCGCGATCCCGAACAGGGTGATGAACCCTACCAGCGACGCTATGCTCAAGACCCCGCCCGTGAAGAACACCGCGGCGACGCCGCCGATCAGCGCGAGCGGCAGGTTCACCATGATCAGCAGGGCATTGCGCGTCGAACGGAACGAGAGGAACAGCAGCAGAAAGATTCCGGCGATCACGAAGATCCCGAGGAAGCCGATGGTCCGCGAGGCCGAGCGCTCGCTCTCGAACTGCCCGCCGTAGACGACGTAGTAGCCGGGCGCGAGCTTGACGTCGCGGTCAATCACGGTCTGGATGTCCTTGATCACGTCGCCCAGCGCGCGTCCGCTCGTGTTCGCGGAGACCACGATCTTGCGCTGCACGTTCTCCCGAGAGATCGTGTTCGGGCCGACGTCGTCGCGAATCGTCGCGAGCATCCGCAGCGGGATCTTCGCACCCGACGGCGTGTCCATCACGGTGTTCTTGATCGCTTCGAGGTCGGCGCGCGTGTCGTCGCGGTAGCGCACGACGACATCGTAGGTCCGCTGGTTCTCGAGGATCTGCGTCACCTTGGTCCCGGCGTACGCAGTTTCGAGGGTCTCCGCCAGCGCGCCGGCGCGCAGCCCGTAGCGCGCGATCGCCTCGCGGTCGAACTTGACGGTCAGCTGCGGAACGTCGACCTGTTGCTCGAGCGAGAGGTCCACCACGCCGTCGACACCCTTCATCGCTTGCTCGATCGCGGACGCCGACGCGCGCAGTTGATTGAGGTCATCGCCGAACACCTTGATCGCGATACTCGCGCGCGTTCCCGAAAGCATGTGATCGATCCGATGGGCGATCGGGCCTCCGATCGTGCAGACGACGCCCGGCACCGCGGTCAGCTTCTCGCGCAGCTCGGCGAGGAAGTCTTCCTTGGACCGACCGCCGGCCTTGAGCCGCACGTCGATCTCCGCCGCGTTGACGTCCTGGGCGTGCTCGTCGAGCTCGGCGCGACCGGTCCGCCGCGCCGTCGACACGACCTCCGGGAACGACAGCAAGATCTCCTCGACGCGTCTGCCGAGCCGATCCGATTCCTGCAGCGAGGTCCCCGGCAGTGTCACGGCGCCCACGGTGAGCGCGCCCTCGTTGAACTCCGGCAGGAACGTCCGGCCGAGGAATGGTACCAACGCGATCGCACCGGCGAGCAGCGCGACCGCCAGGACCCCGACAAGCTTCGGGTGTGCGATGGAACGAACCAGCAATGGTCGGTAGGCCCGCTTGAGATGGCGCACCACAAACGAGTCGCCGTGTCCCAGCGACTTCGCACGGGGCAGCACATACGCGCACAGGGCAGGCGTCACGGTCATTGCGACGACCAGCGAGGCGAAGATCGCAACAAGATACGCGTAACCAAGCGGCGCGAGCAGCCGACCTTCGACACCCGAGAGAAAGAACAGCGGCACGAACACGAGCATCACGATCAGCGTCGCGAACACGATCGAACCGCGGATCTCGCGCGAGGCCTCGAAGATCACATCCGTCGCGGGTCGCCGTTGTTCCTCGGGCAACGCACGATTCTCCCGTAGCCGTCGGAACACATTTTCGACGTCGATGATCGCGTCATCCACGAGCGCGCCGATCGCGATCGTCAGACCACCGAGCGTCATCGTGTTGAGCGTGACGCCTCGCCAGTCGAGCACGATGATCGCGACAAGCAGCGACAGCGGGATCGAGACCAGCGAGATCAACGTCGTCCGCAGATCGAACAGGAACAGGAACAGGATCACGGCGACGAGGATCGCACCGTCGCGCAGGGAGATCGTCACGTTGCCAACGGCCGTCTCGATGAAGTCCGCCTGGCGCACCTTGTTGCGCTCGACCTTCATGCCCTCGGGCAACGTCTTCTCGATCTCCCCGAGCTCGCGATCGATTCGCCCCGTCAGCTCCAGCGTGTTTGCACCGGGCTGCTTCTGGATCGCGATCACGACGGCCGGCTTCCCGTTGGACGAGCCCTCGCCGCGCGGAATACTCGGACCGACCTCGACCTTGGCGACCTGCCCCACCAGGATGGGCGACCCCTCGCGCACCTCGATCACTGCCTGCTCGATATC